>JAFMRP010000262.1 GCA_017354095.1 Ktedonobacteraceae bacterium | reverse complement strand
GACATTATGAGTGGCTACCCCGGTGTGCAGTGGTCCTATCTCTCGGACCAGGTACGCCAGAAGTACGCCTCGATCGCGAGCTCGTACGCAACTACCTTTTCTGCTAAATATGGTGCCGATGTGAACAAACAGTGGCAGACGCAGGTAGCCGGAGGCTAACCCTGTATCACTACCTACTCACCTTTGTTGTAATTGTTGCTTTAGTTGGCTAATTACAATAATCTGCACACGTGTGCGGACCTCGCTGCGACCCATCGTGGCAAGGTCCGCCTCTGGATGTTCTATTGAACAGGCACGCGGAGCCCCAAACTCTGAACGCCTGGAGGTTTTCTTATGAGTGAGACACCGAAGCTCCTTGAAGCATCGCCGCTCGCACGCATACAAAATAACAGAACGCAGCGCAGAAATGTGCGTCGTAGCGCGATCTCAATGCTTGTCGCTTCGATCCCCGTGATCTTTATCGCCATCTTCGTCGGCATTCCCGCACTCATGGCTATAGCCTTCTCATTGGGCTATACCGGTGGGCCGAATGCCACTGTATCACTGCTGGATCAGAATCCACAAACTGCGGAAAACGGCGTTACCTTCAGCGTGTACCAGCAATTAGTCCATGACCGCTCCTTCGTCAGCGATTTCTGGTCTACCATCTGGGTCACCATCGTCTCGGTAGCCCTGATCCTTGCGGTTGGCTGGGGCCTGGCCCTCTACATACGCTTTGCTCGTGGCCGCTTTGCCAGCGTTATTTCTTCACTCTATCTTGTCCCACAGTTCATCCCGGTTGTGATTGCCTCGTACGCCATCGTGACGTTCTGGAGTGACAACAGCTACATGAGCGCGCTGGTAGAGAATACGTTGCACATTCATTTTACCGGCTTTGGTCACACGCTCTTCGGCGTGGTTCTGGGCCAGCTCTGGGTGAATATCCCCTTCTCGGTACTGCTGTTGGCCTCCGGGCTGCGTAATGTGCCCGATTCGCTGATCGAATCGGCTCGCGATGTGGGTGCATCGTTCCCTACAATTTTGCTGCGCATTATTCTTCCCCTCAATGTGCTGCCAACCATTATCGTCATGACCTTTACCGGCATCGGTGTGCTGGGCAGCTTCACAATTCCCTACTTCACCGGACCGAACTCACCGACGCTGCTCGGCGTGGCTATGGCCAACTACTTCCAGGCGTTTAACGCGCCCCAGCAGGCTTCCGCGATGGCGGTGCTGGTCTTCGTCCTCGCCGCCGGTCTGGGCGCCTTCTATGTCTGGGCCAATGTTCGCAGCAATCGGAAAGCGGGGGCTACTCAATGACAACAACGTCTCTCGACACTGCGCAAAAAGCAGCCACCGCTGCGCAGGCCAGTATGCACAGACAGGCTCAGGTCTCTGGCCTGGTCAGGAGTATCCTGCTGGTGATCCTGCTCGTTCTCCTGGGACTGTTTATCCTGGGTCCGCTGGTCACGCTCTGTCTGTGGGCCTTTGCCGACCGCTGGTTCTACCCGGCGCTACTGCCACAGTCCTGGACGTTCTCCTGGTGGCAGCAGATCCTGCTGAACGAAGATATCGGCCACTCAATCATCCTGAGCTTCATTTTTGCTCCCCTGGTCACACTGCTCTCAGCAGCCATCTGCCTGCCCGCCGCCTATGCCTTTGCACGTGGCCGCTTCCCCGGTCAGCGTGTCTTCCTGATCTCGCTCTTTGCGACCAATGCGTTCCCCAAAATGGGCCTGTATATCACGATGGCCGGCCTGCTCTACGCCTTTGGCCTGATGAATACCTTCTGGGGGGTGGTACTGGTCCAGATGCTCAATACCATTGTGGTGATGACCTGGATTCCCACGGCCGCCTTCGCGGGCGTACCACGCGAGCTTGAGGACGCGGCGCGCGATGCCGGGGCCAGCCTCTGGACGACGTTCTGGCGCGTGACCCTCCCCCTGGCGCTGCCTGGCATCCTTGTGGCGGTGATCCTGGCCTTCCTGGCTGCATTCGATGAGGCTCAAGGTACCTTCCTGGTGGGCGCGCCCGACTATATCACGATGCCGGTGCAGATGTATACGCTGGTCACCAACTATCCACAGCAGGCCGCTGCCGTCTTCTCGATTGTGCTGAGCATCCCGTCGTTCGTGCTGCTGCTGCTGGTTCGCAAATATATCGTTGGTGGCTCTCTCGCTGCCGGCTTCCATCTACATTAAAACCGTTTGTAAACAAAAGAAGGCGAGATGGTGTATGGCAAGACTTGTACTCGAAGGAGTCGTCAAATATCTGGGCGGTCGGCCCGTGGTCAAAGGCCTGAACCTGGATATCGCATCAGGCGAACTGATCTGCCTGCTTGGCCCCTCAGGCTGCGGCAAGACAACCACTCTGCGCATGGTCGCGGGCTTCCTGACGCCCGATGAGGGTACTATTCTGCTTGACGACGCGCCGATTACGCATCTACCACCCGAAAAACGGCCCACCGCGATGGTCTTCCAGCAGTACGCGCTCTGGCCCCATATGGATGTCTTCCACAACGTAGCCTTTGGCCTGCAACTGCGCAGGCTCTCCAGGCAGGTGGTACGCGAGCGCGTGCGAGAGGTGCTGAAGCTCGTGCGCCTGGAGCAATTCGAAAAATCATATCCCGCCCAGCTGTCCGGCGGCCAGCAGCAGCGCGTGGCGCTGGCCCGTGCCCTGGTGCTGGCACCGCAGCTACTGCTGCTCGATGAGCCGCTGAGCAATCTGGATACCAAACTGCGCGAGCAGGTGCGCGAGGAAATTCGCGATATTCAGCGCCGGGTCGGCATTACGACGATCTTTGTAACCCACGACCAGGATGAGGCCCTGTCGATCTCGGATCGCGTGGCCGTGCTCTCGGAAGGACAGCTCGACCAGTTCGCGACGCCTGACGAGCTGTACAAAGCTCCGGCTACACAATTTGTGGCCAGCTTTATCGGGGCTATGAATATCTACTCCGGCACGCTGCACGATCAGGAGGTGGAGATCAACGGTACGCGCGTTCCCTGCAAACAGTTCTCGGCCCGACCCGAAGGGACCGTCGAGATCGCGGTCCGCCCCGAAGACGTGCGCATCTCAGAGGACGGCACCCCGGCTACGATTAAGCAGCGCATGCCGCGCGGTCACTATCAAGAGTTGGTGCTGTCCGTTCCTTTTGGTGATGTTCGTATCTTCGTCTCTAATGATGTCGAGCTCGGCGAACTGGTCTTCTTTTCCTTCCAGCGCGCCCTGATCTACCAGGATGAGAAACTGGTGCGCGAATCTGTACCGGTTCAACCATAGAGGTATTATGCAAGCAGTAATAACCTATTTCCAGCAGCACTACGCTCTCAAGAGCCTGGGTGAAATCACCTGGGCTCACGCGGTCAATAGCCAGGCCCGGCTGCGCGAGACACTGCACAACCCACAGGTGATGTTCCTTGAAACGGATATCAGCCGTGCCCACGATGGCGAAATTATCACCGCCCATCCACCAGCCCGCACTAGCGACCTGCGCTTCGCCGAACTGCTCAATGCCGTTGCTCAATCCAGGCAGGGCCTGAAACTGGATTTCAAAGACCCACAGGTGCTCGTCCCCTGCCTGAATATGTTGCGCGAAAGCGGCCTGCATCAGCCGGTGCTGCTCAACGCGGATGTTCTTCAAGGCAACCTGGCCGGCCCGGCCCGCATCGAAGCTACCAGCTTCCTCGCGCTCTGCCACGAACTCTATCCACAGGGCCTGCTCTCCATCGGCTGGACCACCAGTGGCAATCCCACCGCAACCTACACCTCTGCTCATATCGAGGAGATGGTCGCGCTCTGCCAGCGCCATGCTGTACAACAGGCAACGTTCCCGATCAGAGGTATGCATGCCCCGGCCAGCTGGTCACACGTCCCTCGATTGCTCACCAGCGATAACTATACACTTACAATCTGGGGCCAGATCGATACAGCAACTCAGGCCTGGCTGCATCAGCATACCGATCCGCAGGTGACCTGCTACGATTGCTTCGACGAGCAGGGCCGGCCATTGCGAATAGCGTGACTATGACTATGAGAGCGAGGTAATCTCCACCCGCTCATAGTCCTCCTCTTCCACTGCTTCTTTCTTTTCCTCGTGCGCATCCCGCTCCTGGCTGAAATGTAAGATCAAACTGCCAGCAACATAAAGCACGATGGCATAGAATACCATGGCCAGTGCGGCGGGAAAGAACGCGGAGAAGAAAGAAGCAAAGGTGGAAAGCCTTGACAGCTGGCCGCTGCTAAAGGCAAAGGTTGCGTTACTGAATGTCGTGGCGTATTCATAAAGCAGCAAGGCTAAATATACAATGCCGATGACGACGATTGCACCGGCCCCTCGTTTACACAGTTTCCCCAACCAGCGGATCTTTGCAAGCGACAGTCTCGTATCCATGAGGTCTTTTTTCTCCCAAAGCTTATCTACATCGTTCAAGTTTCTTACTTAGAATAATATGTATTCTGGTTACAACAGGTCAAGCTCGTCAGGTGGGAGAAAAAGCCAGTATAGTCTATTGCACCTGCGTCCAGACACACCACTTTTATCGCCTCACTTGCCTCTTCCCACCTGGCTGTGTTGGACCAGGCTCACTTTCTGAACTAATCGCCGGTCGCGCCTCCATAGCCACAGATCGACCAGCATGACCATTACCAGCACCATGGCAGGCACAATAACCGTAAACCCGGGTAGCTGGGCCAGTATAGGATTGAGCCGGTCATCCTCAAGCAGCATATTAGAGGCTGTCCAGGCCAGTACCAGGCTCGCAACATCCAGCAGCCAGGGCAGATGCCTGATCAACTCGGCTATCAAAGCACTGCCGGCCAGTAGCAGACCAATGCTCAATAGTAAGCCAATCGCTAATAACGGCAGCTCTCCCGCTGCGATCGCACCAACTGCCAGCACATTATCCAGGCTCATTGTTACATCCGCCACTAGAATGGTCAAGAGCGCCGGAAAAAATTGCGCTGGTTTCCCGGTCGGCCCCCTGGTTTCTCCTTTCTCAATCTGCTCCGCCTTGCTGCGCCGCTCTTTACTGCGATCAACCAGTAAGTGGATGGCGATATAGATGAGCACAATTCCCCCGATCGCCTGTAATAGTGGGAGCTGCAACAAAAGGGTCGCTATAACGGTAAACAGAATGCGTAAGACAATCGCCCCACCACCACCGAAAATAATGGCCCAGAGACGTTGACGCCTCGCCAATCCAGAGGCAGCAGCGCCAATCACCAGCGCGTTATCTCCACTCAGAACTAAATCAACCAGTATGATGCTACCAATTGCACCTAACCACTCAAACATACATCCTTACTCACTTTTATGAAGTATAGGCCTGACACGCTCACATAAACAAGGTGTTGGCAATGAGACAATGTGCCGGCAATGAAAATTGTCAGCCCGGAACATCAGGCCCCGCGCGCGTTTAAGCGCCGTTTCCATCAATAAATAAGGGGGTGGAACCCATAATCGACCGCACGCCAGCTTCACGCCTGGCGCGTTAATTATGTGAACGCAAAAGATTAGTCAATATCAAAAAGGCACTTTACCATTATATGGTTTGCATCGTCTCCGTTTCAAATCTCAACCTTGAAGCCCAAAAAAGCAGAGGGGCAACACTCATGTGTCACCCCTCCTGCCTACAAATTTATCGGAACCTACATCTTTGTGCTCTCAAACAGCGCATCAAGCGTGTTTTTACGTACGCGATAGCCGCGCCGCTTGCCCCGGTGAGGCAGCGTAATAGCCTCCAGAGCGCCACACTTGATCCAGCGCCGTACCGTCGTGTCATCAACACGGAGATGACGAGCAACCTCACGAACAGTTAGCAGGTCCTCGCCACCCGCTCCTTTCTTCGCTGTCTCCTTCTCCATTGTTCCACCTGTTTTCTGGCCGCGACTAGCCATAAGGATAACCTCCTATCGTTCGATAAACAGTATACGTGTCGTTGCCATTCACATTACACAGACGCATAGGAGAAAACTTTAGGGTAAAAAGTTATTTATTTGTCTAACGCCATGCGACGGACGCGCCACTTAACCGGTCAGGGCTCTGATTTCTATAGCGCAGGCCGCTAATCAGAAGATGAACATGTAGGACGTTCGGCTTGGCTGAAACAATCCCTCATACACATCACAGCAGTAATCTGGCATGCTATGTTGACATGTTCAATAGTGTTCCTCTACAATCGTAGCAGGATTTCTCAGTTTATAAGGCTGCTGAAAGAAGCTCCATGCATGTACAGTTACGACTTTAGCGGACACGAATTTGACAGATACCGCGTGCGCCACCTTCTGGGCCACGGTCATGCCAGCGATATCTACCTGGGAGAGGAAATTTACCAGCGCCAGCTTGTGGCGATCAAAATGCTCCCGGTACGCCTTAGCGCCTCTGAGAAGGCACAATTTCGCACGCACGGGGCCTCGCTCACACACCTGCGCCATCCCCACCTGGTTCCCGTGCTCGACTTTGGCCTGCATGGCGATTACCCCTACCTGGTGATGAGCTATGTGCCCAACGGCCACCTGCGGCAGCGCCACTCCAGAGGCACACGCGTTCACTTGGCAACGGTGCTTTCCTACGTTCATCAAATCGCACAAGCCCTGGATTACCTCCATCAACATAATCTGGTGCATCGCGACGTCAAGCCCCACAATATGCTCATCAGCACGAATAA
>JAFMRP010000261.1 GCA_017354095.1 Ktedonobacteraceae bacterium | reverse complement strand
TGTAGCCAGCAGCAGCAGGCAAAGCAAGATACCTTCATTGTGACCGTTTCCAGCCAGCTCAATTAGCACCAGAGGATTCCAGGCGTAGAGCAATGTACCAGAGAGCCGCCGCTGCGGCGCGATGATTCCTAGAATGCTCCAGATAAGTATGCAACAGATAAAATGTGTAAGTAGGGCGACTCCCTTGAAGAGTAACAGGTTGACGATAGGATCACTACTGACTTTTGCCAGTAAAGCTGCTATATACAGGAAAAAAGGCCCAAAAATATTGGGCTTATCACGCGTGGAGAGCACCCATTGTAGAAAGGGATCATTGGCAAAGCGATCTGGCGGCGTACTGAGTGGATTGGCTCCATGAACGGAAAGAATACGACCCGAAAAAATGTGCGTCCAGACGTCATCAGAGAAAAGTAGAGGCTGCAATAACAATGTCATGCCGAATAGCAGTACTCCACCCAGGATCGGTAGTAGCCAGCGCGAAGCAGTAGGATGTTTCTGTGAAGAGCGATAAAAAGCAAACATCGCGACTGCATAAGCGCCAACCAGGCCAGCAAATGTAGTCGCGAGCAGGAAGGGTGCCATGGATGCGTCAGGATGCGAGCCGGCCAACGCCTGGAGCATCTGTGAGGGATAGAGCGTCCACGGCCACGCTGTCGCCAGTGGCGTGCTGCTCATGTGTAGCCCCGGTAGAGGCAACAACGCGAAAAGCAGCATATAGAATATCTCAAATATGAGAGCTATACATACCAGGAAAAGCAACAACAGAAAGTGTTGTTGCCGTGGTAATGGACCTCTTTGTCCTGTCATGGGTGGGAATGCTGTATCTTGCTGCTCAGAGGTCTGTGATAGCAATGCTTTGCAAAATGTCCTCTCTTGCTTATATCGATATGTATTATCGAACGTTTTCAGGGACGTCCTAGATACATTTTAGGACGTCCCTGAAAACGTTCCCGTAGATTAATGCAGAACCCGAAACGTGTTCGGGAACATCGCCGCGTATCTGTAGGGGCAAGGGGCGGTGGAGTGGCGGCGTGGGGCCCTTGAGGTTGCCCGTCGTGCCTCTGGCCGCTTTCCCCGAAAGCGTCTAGTGTGATGGCATTAAGCGAGTCCGATGCGCTGGAAGGCCGTGTCGATATACTTGATATAGAAGTCGGTGCTGGTTAACTCCTTCAACTCTTCAAGAGATAGGCGAGCGCTCACTTCAGGATCGCTGCTCAATGCTTCAAGCAGCGCGGGACCTTTGATGATGCCCTGGCTGGCCTGACTCCAGACCTTCTTCGCGTTGCGCTGCACCATTTTATAAGCCTCCTGGCGCCCTACACCCTTATCGATCAGGGCCAGCAGAATACGCTGTGAGAAGACCAGGCCACCAGTCATATTCAGGTTTACCAGCATGCGCTCCGTATCCACCTCCAGGCCCTGCATCACTCTGGTGGTCAGATGCAGTATGTAGTGCAGGAGAATACAGCCATCAGGAATAATAATACGCTCGGCTGAGGAGTGGCTGATGTCGCGCTCGTGCCAGAGGGCGACGTTTTCCATCGCCGTAACAGCATAACCACGCAGGACGCGTGCCAGGCCGCAGATACGCTCGCAAAGCTCAGGGTTGCGCTTGTGGGGCATGGCCGAGGAACCCTGTTGCCCTGAACCAAAGGGCTCAAAGGCCTCTCCAACCTCGGTACGCTGCAAATGGCGAATTTCCTGGGCTATCTTCTCTAGTGAGCTACCAACAAGAGCCAGCGTTGTCAGAAAGTGGGCATGGCGGTCGCGCTGCACAATCTGGCTGGAGATAGGCGCTACGCCCAGGCCCATCTGCGCGCAGACAAACTCCTCGATCTGCGGCGGAACCGAGGCATGCGTGCCGACCGGGCCGGAAATTTTCCCAACGCTGGTCTGCTCTATGGCGGCTGCAAGGCGCTGTTGACCTCGCCGCAGCTCATCTACCCATAGCGCCACCTTCAGGCCGAAGGTCATCGGCTCTGCGTGGATACCATGCGAACGGCCCGCCATCAGCGTATATTTGTGCCTGACCGCTACCTCGCCCACTACCCGCACCAGCTCCTCTAGCGAACGGGCAAGCAACTCGCCCGCCTCCTTGAGCTGCGCTGCCATGCCGGTATCAAGCACATCGGATGAGGTCAGGCCCAGATGGATGAAACGCCCCTCCGGTCCCAGCTGCTCCTGGATGGAGCGCAAAAACGAAATGACATCGTGGTGGGTTTCGCGCTCGATCTCCTGCATACGTTGTGCATTGTAGCTCGCCCTCCGAATCTTCTCCATCGCCTCCGGGGGTATAACCCCTTCGCGTGCCCAGCCCTCACAGGCCAGCAACTCCACTTGCAGCCACTTATCCGTCTTATGTTGTGCCGACCAGATCGCTGCCATCTCAGGAAGTGTATATCGTTCAATCATAAAATAATGTCCTATGCTCTCTTCAAACCTGACAAAAGGGCAACAGCAGACTTACCTGCCGGCCCTCTGTAGTGTATCACAGTATCCAAATCACGAGCGAATTAGTGATTGGTTGGTGCGGCTCTTGTCTCAGCCAGTGCCCGAGGCTGGACCGTGAGGATCGAGAGCCGCATAGGCACGACTGCATGTGCCTCTATCCCCTGCTCGAAGGAGAAGGAATCCAGATATGAGCGTTCCTGAAATAAGCATGAGCACCCTGCTTTCCCAATCCCCCTACGACAGCTACTGTGCCGCTCGCGAAGGTACTATCTTGCACGGCTGCAACATTTTGATCATTAATATACAGAGTGATAGCAGTTCCTTTCACAACGATTTTAAGCATGTTCCATTGATCATAGGCTGCGTGTATCACTTGTGACTTTCCCTGTGTAATAAATGTATCTTGTCCTCCATTATCCTGATGCGCTTCTAAGAGGTAGTCTCCAGCAGTGGAGATTGCAAAATAATAATAGTTCGCGTTTCTAAGGTGGAATGCGAGCCCACTGTAAGATCCCGTATGGATCAACATTTCTGCCGAATATACCAAATCTGCCCAGTTATGTGCAGAAGAGGTTCCGTAGTTACAGTAGTTTAGTTGAGATTTCACTATCTCGTAAAAGTTCGGACTAAATGCGCAAGTATCATTGCTATCGCTAGTACTGGCTACCCAGTCGCTTTCATGGCTTTGAGCAGTCAATTTGTCATTCATGACTGGTTTCCAGGTTGAAGGGATTGCTGCTGTGGTCGTAGTGTTGGAGGCTGTGGCTCTAGCTGCTTGAGTAGCTGTAGCAGTTGCTCCATTGGATGGAGAAAGCGACTGTATACCTCCAAAAATTACTCCTGGTCGCAGCACAAGGACCGTCAATAGCAGCAGAAGCGTAATAGTTGTTGCGAGAACTGCCAGGGGCCACTTCTTTGAAGTACGTTTCAACGATGTGCGTTGAAGCTTTGAATCTGAAGTAAGGGCACTCTGGGGAGAAAACTTGGGTGAGGTCGTCTTGTGGTTCTGATCAGGTTTCTTGGCAAGTGCAAGAGCGGACACCTCAGGCTGGATGATCCTGCGAATGTCACTGGTAATATCCTGCAATACTTTGTCCTGGTTGTCCCAGGTGGTGATGGGCTTGCCTCCATGAGGTAAACAAGAAAGGTATGCGAAGGGGGCCTCATGCCAATCACAAGGGCGCAAGATGATAGGGATAACATGTGCCTTCCCTTGCTTCTCACGTTCCAATGCGCGTTGTAGCTCAATCTCATAGTAGTAGTCAGATGCGAGGAAATCGGGGCTGATGAGTAGGAGGATAAGTTGAGCAGTCTCCAGATGGGCGTTAATCTCTGCTACACGCCTGGTTCCTGGCATAATCTGGCGATCATGCCAGTCGTCGATCAATCCTTGTCGTCGCAGCAGGCTCAGATGCGTCTCTAGTTGTTGGCGCAATACCTCGTCTTCATGTGCATAGGAAATGAAGACGGAAATTGGCGATCTATCCAATCGAATGCCTCCAAAAGAGAATTACAGGGGATTTCGGAAGAAAACCAGCTACTTTATTTTAAACTAGAGAAGGGGAAATTAGCAACGATATATATTCTAAGTATAGCCATATCGGCAGTGGCATCGGGCATAAAATGAAGGCCCGGAATGTTATCTATGGTAGGATAAAACCAATCCCAAATAGCCTCTTCGTAGATCAGTGCAAAGCGGGCAGGTGGAGGAGCAGAATCCCCGTCTACTGAACACCTTGACGTTGTCAAAGCATCCATGTACAATCATGCTTGCAATGCCGACCAATTCTTTGTGGGGTGCGGGTAGCTAAAGGGAAGCCAGCTTCCCAAAGTTGAGCCAACGCTACCACTTCTTTGGAGTACAAAATGAAAAAGGGAATCCATCCAAACTATATCGAAACTACAGTCAGCTGCGCCTGTGGCAACACCTTCAAAACAATGAGCGTGAAGCCTTTGCTGAAGATCGACGTATGTTCAAAGTGCCATCCGTTCTTTACCGGCCAGCAGCGCATTCTTGACGCAGCCGGGCGTGTAGAGCGCTTCCGTAAGCGCTTTAATCTGGAAACGGAAGAGTAAGCCATAGCAGTGAATGCAGGGATAAAGGATGTCACGCGTCATCCTTTATCCCTTTTTTCCGTACCTTCCCAATCCTCCCATAGCCGCCTGCGGCAGCGAAAAAAGTACAAGAGGTGAATCTTCTGGGAACTGCAACACAACGAACAATCCTGTTTCTCATTGCAGATACAGGAGCAGGCCACCGTAGCGCAGCCAATGCCATTAGCCATGCTATCAATATCATCGCCGAGCGTGAACAAGAGGAATGGCAGGCACAACATGCTGCTTCCGGTATGGAAGATGAGATAGCGCCGCCACCACCGGCATATCGCTTAGAAATCGTCGACGTATTCGAAGAGTATAGCCGTTTTCCGCTGCGTGAAGCGGTCAAGCTCTACGGCCCCACCATTCGTTACAATCCCAAACTCTATGGGCAATTTTTCCACAGCACTAACCGGGAAGGCGTTGTTGTAAGCGTCAACACGCTGGCCGCTCCCCTGGTTCTCAATGGCCTGTTGCGCCTCTTCACCACTGTGCAACCTGATATCATCGTATCGATCCATCCCATGGTCAATTTTGTAACAGTGCGCGCGCTTCGCAAACTGGGCATGAAAGTTCCTTTTTTAACCGTCGTGACCGATCTTGTGAGTGTCCACTACTCCTGGTATTCGCCTGGTGTTGACGGCTATATCGTGCCAACCGAAGAAGCAAAGCGGATTTATCTACAGCGTGGGCTCGATCCCAGGAAAGTACATGTGCTGGGTATGCCCATTGATCCCAGGTTCTCCCTGCCGGTGGCCAGCAAGGAAGAACTGCGCGCAAAATTTGACTTGCTTCCAGGTCTGCCGGTGGTGCTGCTGGTAGGCGGAGGTGATGGCGCGGGAGGCCTGAGAACTGCCGTGCGGGCCATTTCAGAGGCGCGCTTGCCTATTCAACTCATGGTCGTCACCGGTCGCAACCGGCGTTTATACGCCAATCTGCAAAGTACACGCTCACGCTTGCACGTGCCAGCAAAAATATTTGGCTTTGTCAATAACATGCCTGAACTGATGCACGCCGCCGACGTGATTGTGACCAAGGCCGGACCGGGTACCATTTGCGAGGCCCTTGCCTGCAATCTGCCGGTTGTGCTGAGTGGCTATGTGCCAGGCCAGGAAGAGGGCAATGTTGCATACGTGGTCAAGAATGGCGCGGGCGTCCTGGCGCCGGATCCAATATCGCTGGTAGATGCGCTGCGCCGTCTGATCGTTCCCGGCTCAGCCGAGTTGCGTCTCTTCACAGAGAAAGCTACTCTCCTCAGTCAGCCCATGGCCTCATTCGAGATCGCAAAATGCATCCAGAACTATATGGAATCCGGCATTGAACGCTATGGAAGACAGGCCGGACAGTGGCAATACCGGCAGCGCAAATTGGCCGTGCGCCTGCGGGCCGCGATCCGCTTTCGCCGGTCAAGGTTGCGCGTCCGCCTGCCTCTACTCAATCGCCCGCTACTCAAAAGACATTTCTTATAGTAGTCTATCTGGGGATAGAGGTTGCCTTATACGAATTCATTGACCGCTTGATCAAAATTAAAGGATCGTTTAGTTATGTCACCAGAGCAAACGTCGTTACCTGTTGAAATCTCCCCAAACGAGCGTTCAAACGTGCAGTTCTCATTTTTTCGCTGGGCTCTGACCGGCGTAGTGCGCGTATTGTATCGGCGCTGGACCAGAATAGCCGTACATCTTTTCCCTGAGAATTCCACGGGAGAGCGTATCGCGTTAGCATTACACATCCCCCTACCCGATAAGCTCAATATGAGCTGGGTAAATGAGCATCTGGCCGTGGGTGGCCGCGTCAAGCCAGAGGATGTCAACGCACTGAGCCGTGCGGGCGTCACGCATGTCGTAGATACGCGCTCGGAGTATTGCGACGACGAGCAGGCGCTGGCGCGCGAAAATATAAAGCTGCTATACCTGCCAACCCCCGATACCTATCCCCTGACCGTTGAACAACTCACGCAGGGCGCTGCCTGGGTGAATGAGAGCATTAAAGCAGGGGGCAGGGTATTGATCCATTGCGAGCATGGCGTTGGACGCAGCGTACTGCTAACCTGCGCTTCACTGGTCCACGGTGGTATGCCTGCCAGCGAAGCTCTCGACCT
>JAFMRP010001211.1 GCA_017354095.1 Ktedonobacteraceae bacterium | reverse complement strand
TAGTATGCCTTCGATGCGGGCATCCTGGCCGAAGATCGCCTGACCAATCACCTTGGCGTCACCATCTACTCGTGGCAGCGGCTGGCCGATCACCTTGAACTGTCCGGGACTCTTGAGCGCCACTGGCTTCTTTGGCACCTGCCATCTGATCTGCTTGTCCACCAGAGCACTGTAAGCGATGCCGCCCTTCGAACTGCCGATGATCTCAAACCGCCCGTTACATGCGACCAGGTTCTCAAGGGGGATTCCCAGGCGTCGCGAGGCTTCGGCACGCAACATCTCCCGCATCGTGGCAGCCGCTCGGCGCAGCGGTTCGTAGAGACCATGAATCGATTCGCTCCCAAAGGTCCCCCGGTATTTGTTCTCCCCCTGGCGTGTACTGGTGTGCGTGACCTCCACCCACTCCAGCGGAACCTCTAGCTCCTCGGCGGCGATCTGAGCCAGCCCGGTATGGGTCCCCTGACCCATTTCCGCTTTGGGAACCAGGAGGCGGATGCGATCATCTGGTAGCACCTGAATCCACGACAGTGCGTCCAGTGGTTTGCTGGGCAGCGAAAAGCTTCCCGCCATTATAGCTGCGAGCCGACGTCGCATTGCGGGCAAGGCGACCAGCATCACCAGAGCAACGACAATGGACGCCACAACGACACCAATCACAAGATACCAGAATTGCATGGCGGCTTGCGCCTCCTCTCAAACGAGCTGTCAGTTCTCTGGCCTTGATGATCCAGCCGTAAGGACTGGTGTACCGGCACAGATTGCTGGTCAGCACAGTCGCGCATTTCATCGCGCGTCAATAGTTGATTTCCTCCTCCACCCTCCCTGACCCCTTCTGCCTATCAGAGTCGCAGGAGACGCTCCGCGTTCCCATGCGCGATCCGCTCCCGGTCAACAGGACTTACCGGCAGTTGATCCAGGAAGCTCCGCGCTGCTGCCATGGAGGCAAACGGGTAGTCCGTCGAGAACATAATCCGATCCACCCCAACCTGGAGCAGCAGGTCCAGGAAGGCGGGCGTCCAGTTGAACCCACCAAACGTGTAGTGAACGTTCTCGCGTAAATACGCGCTGACCGGGCGGGCAAGCCTGGTCGCCTGAGAGGGGAAAGCAATGTCGAAGCGAGGAAGCATGAATGGCAACGTCTCGCCCTGGTGCCCGACGATGACTTGCAAACCCGGATAGCGATCGAATGCCCCGCCCAGGATGAGGCGCAGAACGTGCAGGGCGGTGTCCACGTGCCAGCCAAAGCCTCCACTGGCGAGTAGCGCGGTGATCTGCGGCGTGAAGCCGGAATAGATGGCTTCGATGACTGCACGAGGTGGCGGAGATGGGTGAAGGTAGAGGGGAACCTGAAGCGCCTCAGCACGCTCAAGAATCGGCCAGAAGAACTGGTCGTCGAGGTAGCGACCGCGAATATGGCCACTGATCTGCCCGCCCTTGAACCCATACACCTGGACGGTGCGCTCCAACTCATCTGCGGCAGCTTCCGGTTCAGGCGAGGGAAGCGCAGCGAAGCCAGCGAAACGTGCCGGATGCCGGAGTACAGCGGCACCGAGTTGATCGTTCGCGTCGCGGGCGATGGCGATGGCATCGGCGGCATCAAACTGCTCCAAACCAGGGGCCATCAGCGAGAGGACTTGAAGATCAATTGCTGCGGCATCCATCGCGGCGATGCGTCCAGCATCGAGATCGAAAAGGTTTGCCTTCATCTGGGGAAAAGACCCGATGTCGAACTGCCGGCTCACTGTCGGTGCATCGAGCAATGCTTGCGTTGCGTAGTGCTCTTCGAGGGCTATGGTATGCATGGTTGTGTCCTTTCACGAGAAGCTCTTCTGAACATTCGGGAAACAAGGGGTCAGGTGATGTTGCCCCAGCTCAATGCGCACGGTCGGTCCCGGAGGGAAACCCCCTCTGAATCGCCCTCCAGACCTTCTCGCGTGTCAGCGGCATATCAAGGGTGTCCACTCCCAGCGGGGCCAGGGCGTCGAGCACGGCATTGACCACCGTGGGAGGTGCCCCGATAGTCCCCGACTCGCCAACGCCTTTGACGCCCAGAGGATTGGTGGGTGAGGGGACTTCCACAAAATCACTGATATACGTGGGTAACTCCTTTGCCAGGGGCAGGGCGTAGTCCATCAGTGTCCCGGTGAGCAGCTGCCCATCCTGGCCATACACCGTCTCTTCAAAAAGCGCCTGACCAATGCCCTGGGCGAGCGCGCCGTGAAGTTGGGCCTCCGCCAGTTCGGGGTTGAGTACATGTCCACAATCGTCCACGGCAATATAGCGCAGCATGTCCACGTTGCCCGTTTCGCTATCGACCTCGACC
>JAFMRP010001210.1 GCA_017354095.1 Ktedonobacteraceae bacterium | reverse complement strand
GCCGCAGTATCCGCCACAGCAGTACGGACAGCCGCAATATCCGCCGCAGCAGTACGGGCAGTCGCAGTATCCACCATCGCAGTACCCGCCGTATGGTGGGGGACAGCCATATTAGTATAAGGTTCTGGCCATCCGCAAGGGATGGCCTTTCTGGTATTGAATTTTCCCTCGACATGCCCTTTTGTTCGTGAGCATGTAATGTATGCTCATTGTCTTATCGTTGCACAGATAATCCGAGCTCATCGAATAATCAAGGGGGAATGTGCATATGCAACATCCGGCAGATCGGCCAGCGATGGGTAGGGTAGCGCTGAGGCAAGGAATCATTTTTGGCGGTATTATGGGTGGCGTTAATCTGATTATGGCGCTGCTTGCTACGTTCAACGTGATCGGTCGTTCCTTTCTATCTGAGGATTTGTTGAGTGTAGGGCTGCAGTTCGATCTGATAAACAGTGCGATCTGGATTGTTCCGTATGTAATTATCGGCGCGATGGTGTTTTCCTTTGCAGGCCAGCGGGCTACCAGGCGGATTGGCAAGACGGGTGCTGGCGCGTTAGCAGGTATGCTGGCGGGCCTTTTCTATGGTGTTTTCTCGCTACTGGTAGCCCTGGTTCCACTTTTTCTTCCACCAGTACTGATTGGTGGAAATTTATATCATCTCTTCCCTGGGCCAGCGGAGTTCTATTTTTATGATGCGGTTGGTTATTATCATCTCGAAGGCGTAACAGGTCTGGTGATCTCGGATCTGGTGACGAATCTGCTGATCGTTGGGCTGATCGTTGGCTCGCTGGCCGGATTGCTGGGTGGCGCGGTTACTCGGAAGGGTATGATGTCGCAACACAGCGCGATACCCGTGCCCATGCCACCTGTCCAGGGACAGGAGTAGCAAGCCGGCCACCCGCAAGGGGTAGCCCGACATGTTGGGTGGCGCACGGAATTGGCCAGCATTCTCCTATTCCAGGATAATCGCCGCTTGCTTCTCAACCTGATTTGCCCCTGGATTTGCTATCTTCACGAATATTCATGTTTTTTTAATATCTTCATGGTCGGTACCAGGTGTGTGAGGGCCTCTGTGGTACCTGACCATTTTTTGTTTCAAATGGCTTTGCAGGCTGGATTAGCCTGCTTTATTTTTTGTCTGGCCGGGGATCATGGTTGGGAAAAAGAAGTCATAGTACTTTCATGGTACAAATGGGGGGCAAAAAATGATGATCGAAAAAAAATCTTATACCTTCACTTGTGTATGCCGGATAAAACGGTATAAGACATCGCGATGTTGAACTATGGCAAGTGGTGATCGACGATCCACACATTTCTGGGCGCGCACGCTCATCCCGGAAGGGCCGGCCAACCGGTGGTGGTGTCGGGCGCAAATACTAGAGTCAACCGGTTGATAGCAGTACAAGACAACAGAATAAGACAAATTAATGTCGATCCTATGTAGGGGCACATCTGTTGCATTGGCTAGCCGGCCCCCCGCAAGGGGGGACCCCTACATTTCCCAGTTGGAAGCATATCTTACGTTGGCCCCGCGTATCTCTCTCGCGCGGGGATACAGCGGTGGGGGATAGCGTTCTCCCGCAAGCGTTTACCGGCGGGCTGGCCCTGTGGTCTGGAGATCTTTGGCGACTTTTCCGCTCCTGGCCGCGTGCCAGCCGGCGCAGCGATCATCCGGCCTGATGGTGGGGGACCTGAGAGGCGCCCACAGCGCTGATGCGCGCAGGCATGCCGGGCTGCTGCGAGCCGGCCACCATGCCCTACATTTCTGTTCCCCTGGGGAGGGGAGACGAAAAAGTGATGGTTTATACAGAAAGGAAGGAGACTTTACTATGCGTAACAATCTGCGCAGTTTCTATATCCGCTGGCTTGTGCCGTTAATCGTTCTGCTGGCACTGGCGACCGCCGCCGTGCTCACGCCCTTCTTGCACGCTGATGCCAAGGGGACGACCGCTCCGACGCCGGGTATCATGTCACCGAATGGGTTTTGGTTTGGGTCGTAATATGGGACTTTTGGTATCTAGTAGACTCCCACGGTAGTGGAGAAGCCGGCCCCCCGCAAGGGGGGGCCCTACATTTTTGGTTGCTCGCTTCTTTGCGTTTGTCTTGCTGGCTCCTAATGGCTAATATTTTTCAAAAACTGCTTTTTGTACTATTTCTGGTTGATTTGCGATAGCCAGGATTGTATCTCTGAAGCTCTATGGTGACCAATGTTTTTTAGTTCTGCCAGGCTCTCTTCTCCTAGCCTGCCAGCTCTCTGGATATCTCCTCTTAATGCCGCCACGCGAGCCAGGCCATATTGAAGCAGGGCTTGTAGTTCTTGGTCTCC
>JAFMRP010001209.1 GCA_017354095.1 Ktedonobacteraceae bacterium | reverse complement strand
GAGGCGTTGGCACACGTCGATCAATAAATGTGATCGCAGCAATATAGAAGCTGGCGAACGAGATGCCATGGAGCAGTGTAAAAGCAAAGAGCACGGGATAGTTCGTAAAGGTGGCGTAGGCGAACCAGCGAAGCACCGCGATGCCAAGACCAATCAGCAACAGCCATTTGACCCCCAGCCGCTGCATCAAGAAACCAGACAGCATCATGGTGGGCAGTTCACTCAACGTGGCCAAGCCTGATGCGAAGCCAATAGCAGTGGTATCCACGCCCAGTCCATGGACATACAGGCCAAAGAAGGTATTGTAGGAGGCGAAGGTCCCATAGCCGACCATACAAAGCAACAAGAAAAGGAGCAGCACGCGATCACGGAACAGGGACACGAAGGTGCGGCTGCTGCTTCGTGCCATGCTCACCTGACGGTGATCAGGCATAAAGAGACTTGCCAGAAAAGGGACACAAAAGACGATGCTCAGCAGAAGAAAAAAGGAGAGAATGCCAATGGCATTGAGTATGGCTCCAGAGGCGATGGCGACGATAAGAAAGCCCAAAGAGCCATAGATGCGAATCGTGCCATAGCTTCCTCCATGCTGGTTCATCCATTGGAGGGTCATGGCATCCGCAAGCGGTATGACCGGGCTCACCACCAAAGCAAACCCAAGCATGAGGAGCAGCAGCGGTACAAAAGCATGGGCGATCAGCCACAGGAGAAACGAGGTGCTCATTGCTCCCAGCAGCGCGATCATCAATAGTCGTTTGCGCCAGCCATACCGATCACTGAACACGCCCCACAGTGGTGGCATCACCATCGATGCAAAGGGAAGGATCGAAGCGATCAAGCCGATCTGCGTGCCGGAGAGACCGACCGTTCCCAGATAGAGACCAAAGTAAGGGAAATACACGCCAATAGCAGAAAAATAACCCAGATAGAAACATTTCATACTCCAGGGTCTGGAGAAGACACGGGAGGATCGACGTCCAAAGAAAGCCCATCTCTTCAGCATGAAAAATACCTTCTCCCTAAAAAGAAAAGAGCGAATTGCAGCTCTTCTTCATCGCGCCCGTTTAGATGTTTGTGCTCGTCCAGCAGCGCGCTCATCGAAGAGACAAGGGTCGCAACCAAGATCAGAGAGGAAGCGTCCTGCCGCACTCTTTTTTGCACTAGCAGTCCGAAACATTGTTTTTTGTCTGATTGGTATGATACCAAAATCTTCCCGGATTGGCCAATGAGGCGATGTTACACAAAGAACGCTGATCTGCCGCCTGCCGGAAGAGTGAGAAACGACGGTCGTATCTGGCAGCACGGCCCGGAATGAGAAAAGGGGGCAGAGGGAAGGATATTCTGCACCCGAGGTCATTTCTTCATAGTGCTGGAAGAGCCAGCAGAAACGACGGATCGAGATGAGCACAGGAGCCACCCATTGTTGGAATCTTGCCCTGGAAGGGATCGTGCGCCGATGCGCTTTCTCCATCCTTGCTGGTGGATAGCAGCCTCACCGAGGCGAAGGTGGGTAAAGCGCCACTCTCCCTGGTTCCGAAAGGGATTTTCCCTCTGATCCTCAACCCAGCCTAGCCCGCAGTTCAAAGCGAGCTTCCGCTCTTGCCGAAATACATCAGGTTACTTGCGTTTCGTACAAAAGGATCGCCACATCGTGCAGAAACCGAAGCACGGCCCACATCCCTCCAGAGAGTGGAGCCAATCTTCTCGGTTTGAGACCAGAGCAGGCCATCAAGAAAGCACACGAAATGACGAGTAAGGGGATTGCAGGCTTGCTTCAGGAGGCAACACCACACCGAAGTAGTGCTGAAGTGTCTCCCAGTATGCATCTTTGCCTTCAACATGGGTGGTGATGGTCTCATCCGGGCGGCGAATTTTTAACTCGTCATTCAAGAGTATGATGCGAGCCTCATGAGTAGCTATTGTACAGATGGTATGGTGATTAAAATGCGAATCTGGAGATGTCGAAGCATCATGGTTCATTCTCTCATAATCAGCAGGAGAACGCTCTTGCAAAGAAAATGCATACAGATTGCGCCATTGATCTCCCAGTTGGTGTTGGAGGACGAAACCCAGTTGTGGGTCAGCGATGAAGCGATAGGTATCGAGATACTGAGGAAACTCCCTCCCAAGTGCAAGCGGTATCGCTTCAATCAGACCATTGCCGCCGAACCCAACATCGGCAATCCAACGCTCTCCTGCGATCTCGACCAGCGTCAACCGGTGTGATTCTGGCATGAAGACTTCTCCGTGAAAAACACGCGCTGCCAGAGGGGTGACGCTGAAACCCAGATGTTGTAAAACCAGAAAGAACAACCCATTGAGTTCAT
>JAFMRP010001208.1 GCA_017354095.1 Ktedonobacteraceae bacterium | reverse complement strand
AGCTACTATGAACCAATCACACGAACTCCACGTCATTTTCGGAACTGGCCCGGTCGGGATCTCGCTTGCTGAAGAACTGCTTGCCCGAGGCAAACGGGTCCGTCTCGTCAATCGAAGCGGAAAGGGAGAGATCCCCACTGGGGCAGAGCTGGTTGCTGGTGATGCCTCCAGACTCGACATTGTGCAGGAACTCAGCCGAGGAGCTGCAGTCATCTACAATGCCACCCATGCTCCTTACGAGCAATGGCCGGAGATTCTTCCCCGCTTACAGGAAAATATGATTGAGAGCGCTGCTGCTGCGGGAGCGAAGCTGATCGTGATCGATACGCTCTACCTGTATGGAGAAACGCACGGGCAGCCGATGACAGAAGCCACACCTTATGCGGCAACGTCTCGCAAAGGTCGCCTGCGTGCGGAATTGGCCTGGGGCTACCTGCAAGCGCATCGCACAGGCAAGGTCCGCGTGAGCATCGGGCGGGCGGCTGATTTCTTTGGGCCGCGTGTCCTCAACTCGTCGCTGGGCCAGTATGTCTTTCCGGCAGCACTCTCTGGTCAGCCAGTCTTGACGCTTGGCAACATTGATCTTGCTCATAGTTACAGCTATATGCCTGATATCGCGAAAGGCCTGGCTGTGCTCGGAGAACGAGAGGAAGCACTGGGACGAGCGTGGCACCTCCCCGTACCACCAATCATCACAACACGCGAGATCCTTCAACACATCGGTAAGGAGCTTGGCCTTGGGCAACTTCCCCAGATCTTCACTGTTTCAACAATAGAACAGGCCAGGGCAGCCAACGTCTTTGATGAGACCTTTGCCCGCGAGTACGAAGAACTGTTCTATCAATATACAGAACCCCAGATCGTAGATAGCAGCACCATTGAGCAAGCCTTCGGTTTGCAGGCCACACCATGGGAGGAAGCGCTTCGGAACACCATTCGCTGGTATCAAGAGCGAAATCGTTCATAACCCGGTAATCCCTTACACACGGATCTGCTACTTGCATACACGGCAACCATCCTTTAAGAGGATCGGATACATGATGACTCTGCTTCATACATATGCACGTTCCCTTGTAGGGACTACCGGAATTTGAATATCGATACAGAATTGCATGTTTTATCATACATAGGAGGCTATGACAATGCTTTACACGATAGGACTTGCCCTGCACATTCTCTCAGCGATTGCTGTCTTTGCCAGCCTCGCCCTGGACTGGCTTGCTACCGCCGGTCTGCGCCGCGCCGAGCGCCTCCAGGATGCGCGACCCTGGGTCTGGGTGTTGCAGGTCTCTGCGGCCTTCGGCCCCTGGGCACGGTTCGCAGTCCTGGGCTTCGGGCTCTTCCTGGCGTTTGACGCCTGGTCCTGGCAGGGCTGGATCATCGTGGCGCTGGCATCCTGGGTCGCGCTGGTCTTGGTCAGTGAGGGGGCCTTCACCGGGCGGACCCTGCGGCAAATGGTTGCGCTGGTCAACACGGAGGAGGCTGATGCTGCCCCCTTTGCAAGCCAGGTGCGTGTGCCGCGGATGTGGGCGCTCGTCTTGACGCGTCTGGGGCTCGCGGTCGGCCTTGTCGGTGATATGACCCTCAAGCCCTCGCTGGTCATTGGTGCGATCATGGTGCTTGTGGGTGCAGGGGTGGGACTGGCGCTGAGCCAGTTGCGCCTGGACACGCGTCGCCGCACCGCCCTGGTGGAAGCCACCACCCGAGGATGAACGTCGAGAGGCAGCTGGAGTGAACCCAATTTTGCGGTTGCCTAAGCGACAGGTCGCCCCTGCCGCTGGAGGCGTGGCTCAAACAATCCGGTGTGCTCTCACTCTCTGCATAAACAGCAACGACATTTATCTCCTGATGTACCTGAAATGAAAGAGAACTATTCTTATGACAACCATGCGTGCTATACAAGTTCATGCCTATGGAGATGCTGCTCAGCTTCGTCTCGAAGAGATCTCGCAGCCCGTGCCTGGAGAGGATGAGGTGTTGGTCCGTGTCCAGGCCTCAGGCGTTAATGCCCTCGACTGGAAAATTCGTTTGGGCTTACTAAAAGACATTATGCCCTCCAGGTTTCCCTATGTGCCTGGCATAGAACTGGCAGGGGTGGTCAAACGCGTTGGTTCTGGTGTCACGACGCTTCAGCCTGGTCAGGCAGTCTTTGGTCATACCATGGCAGGAGGAACCTACGCAGAGTATTGTCTCGTGCCTGCACAGACGCCGGCCCCCAAACCGACGGCGCTCAGTTTTGATGAAGCGGCAACGGTTCCCATAGGCGCGGTCACTGCCTGGCAGGCGCTCTTTGATCAGGGACAGCTCCAGGCCGGACAACGGGTATTGAT
>JAFMRP010001207.1 GCA_017354095.1 Ktedonobacteraceae bacterium | reverse complement strand
CCAGCCTCGCCCTTCTTCGATCAAACATCGTTACGCGGTCAACGCTATTCGCCTTGCCATGCAAACGCATGGTATCGGCAAACAAGCTACTTGGCGCGCACAGCGCCTCCTTGCCAAAGATACCAATGATACCACTTTACCCGATGCTGATCTTTGTGTCGGTCGTACCCCGCTCATTGCTCTTCGTGTGATTGATCAATCACCATCCAATCTCAGCGAGGAGCGAGCGAAGGTACTCACCTATGCCTCACGCTATGCCCGCCTCTGGTATTTCTTGCAGGGTCAGACCATCCCTCTCATGTATGAGCTCTTTCGCTCGTGTGACGAAGAGGTACAACAAGCCCTGGTGCTCTATTCGATGGATGCCCAGGAGTTACCGTTGTTGGCAACCGTGCCGAGCGACCCGGTTTCCCCTTCGTAGTGATGGGGCCACGTGACGACACGCGCAGCGCCACGGACCCGCGCACGCGGGGTAGTGCAAGATAAAGGCGGCCCAACATTGGTGTTTTCAGCGCACCATTGAGACAGAACACCGCTTGTCAAGCGGCACGAACAAGCACTGTTTTGGTGCTTGACCAAAAACGACGGTGCTATCACAGCACTCTAGTAGAAGAGGTAGAACATGCAAAAAGAACGGCTCAATGTGTATCTCAATCCCGATATTAGCTCGGCTGTTCGAGCGCTGGCAGGTGATGAGGAGCAGAACATCAGTACCGTTGCTCAGGAGTTGATGACGTTGGGGCTCAGTATCAAAAAGGGAGAGATCATTGAACAGCAGTCCTTACCCGTGATCCGAGACATTGTGCAGTACGAACTGTTACAGGCCATGACTCAGCTACGCCTCGCCTGGAAAGAGGATATGCGCCAGATCGTGATTGAGGAGATGAAGGCAACCGCCCGCAAGAGTGATAACCGCATCATGGGTTTTCTCGCTCGCTTGTTACGGGATAGCGGTATTATCCGCCGATTGGTCTATGCCTTGCTCTTACATTTTATCGGGGAGAAAAACGCCTTGATTGTCTACAAAGACGCCCAGGAGAAGGCCGGGCGCGATCTTGCCCCATCTACCACAACGGAGGAATAACCGATGGTTCATGATGCACATCTGCCTGGAGAGCAGCCACCCGAACAAGCAAACATGCAGCAACAAACATATCTCCTGCTCGCCCTCCAGATGGAGGAAGAGGCGCGGGCTATCCCCTGGCAACTGCTCTCCTTTACTCCACGATGGAGTATTGAGTTAGAGGAACGCGACCTGCCCAAAGAGTGGACGACCTACTTGAAACAGGGCATGTCTCAGGAGGAGGCATCTGACGAGACGCCCACGCCAGAGGAGCCGTCTGACACCACCACGAGTCAGCCCCCCGTATCAGAGAAGCAGCCTGACCAGGCCACCAACGAACCGGAAGAGGAGCATGAACCCTGGTGGGAACAAGAAGACGAGTGGGAAGACGAACCCACCTCGGAGGCATCATTACCGACCAATGGTCACACCCCGCAGCGCGTCTTTACCTATCAACAGCTCGTGGCCCATCTCAGCAAAGAAAAGGAGATCTATGATCAGTGGTGTGATCGCTGGTGCAAACAGTACGGAGAGAAGCCTACACCGGGCATGTTTACCGACGAGCAATGGCGACAGTATTATCTCTACTGGCAGAAAGAAACCGGGCAGCCCGCTATCCCGGCGAACCCTTACCCCCCGGAATTGGCGAAAGCACAGCAGCTTGACGCCGAGAACTACCACCAGTGGGGGCAGGAGCAGCTTGACAGTGGGCGGGGCTTTCTGCGTGACGGGATGCTGTGGGTGTACCGAGATCATCCCACCCTTGACCCCTACACCCACTGGCGTATCAATGCGGGCAAACTCCAGGTGGGTGAAGCCTATGAGAAATGGCTTTTAGAGGGACATGAAGGCGACATGCGCACCTTTTTACACGAAGTGGATGGAGACCATACCCGGCCTGTCAAGCGACAGGAGCGACCATCAGAGCCAACGCCGCAGCAACGCCAGGCAAAACAACCACCTTTGGATAAGAACGCTGTACGCGCCGCAGAGGAGGAGCTACTTGACCCTCACGTCGCACGACGGCTGGAGAAGGACCGGAACCGGGACGAATGGGGGCGCTAAGCCATGATTGCCAAAGGCCAATATGTCAAACCCTTCTATCGAGGCAAGGGAGGCAAGCACCCGATTCGCGCCGCCGCCCATCTGCGCGCCCACTTAAAGTACATCCAGTACCGCGCCTCTGGTGCAGAGGAGCACGACCAGCAGCGCACCTTTTTCAGCCGCGACCGCGAACAGGTCACGCGGCAGGAGGTACACGCCGATATCAT
>JAFMRP010001206.1 GCA_017354095.1 Ktedonobacteraceae bacterium | reverse complement strand
TGTATACTACCTGGGGGGAACGTAGTGGAAGGGCCTCATTATCAAGCAGAAAAGAGGCACTCTATGCCAAATGACGACAAAAATCTATTTGTTGGAGAGCAACGACAGGAACTGAACCGGCGAGAGTTTTTTGTAGAAACGGGCCGTACCCTTAGCATGGCCCTGGCTTCTGCAGGTATCTTCTATGAGCTCATTGACCATCTTGCCCAAAAACCCAAGCAGGTTGCTTTCGCTGACGGCCCATCTTTGCCGCAAGAACAGTATATCGTCCCAAGTACTCAAATCGTCAACGTTAGTAGTTCAGGTTTAAGTGCAAGTGGCCCTGGCACAACTCCCGTTGTGGTCCATCCCCTCCACAATCACATCATCACCGCGAAATTAAGCGTCCCGGCGAACGCAAAGGCCTTACAGGAAGCACAGCACCATCTGGAGTTCGTTCTTGAGGGTCTGGAACAGCAATTTCCCCCTACCACCTTCACCGGAGTAGATATCCTGGTCGCCTGGGGGCTCCCTTATTTCCAGCATTATATTCCCAGTCTGGGGAAATCTTCGAGTTTTTTCCAGGCTGGAACGCGCTACCCGAATTATCTGCCGATTGATCTGGCGACATCCAAGAAAGAGGGCCATACCGTGTATGCGGTCCAGGAGGCGAGGACGTTTCCCAGCGACCAGCCTCCTGCTGGCTTTGGGCCGGTGCGCCTGGAGCAGAACGATCTGGCTGTGATCCTCCGCAGCGACTCGTTGGACAATATCATGGCGGCCACCAATGCCATCTTCGGGACGGGAAGCAACCAGACAGGTAGTCTCTTTACAGTGACAAGTATTCGCCGAGGTTCCACCGGAGGAGGTTTCTATGGACAACAGAGCATTCCGCGCAAGGTCGCTCTGGCGGCGAAGATCCCCGGTGCGGAGGCTATTCCTCTTCACGCTCAGGTCTTCCTCGGCTTCACTACCACGTTGCAGGCGAATATGGCCCCCGGTAATATTCCCAGTCTGGAGACCATCCCGGATCAGACGGATCAATGGCCCAACGGGTATTTCAAACAGGGAACCACTATGCATCTCTCGCACCTCTTTGAAGACCTGGAAACCTGGTATGCGAGGCAGAACACTTCCACGTTTGCTGATCATGTCCAGGCGATGTTCCGGCCCGGACTCTCCGTCGCGCCGGGAACGCTCACGGTGAATCCACCAACGGAATTGAATGTATCCAACGTCGTTGAGGATGTCCAGAAATACGATGCCTACGGTCATAGTGGAAGTATGCAAACGATTGTCCGCCAGACCACGCCGACAACCACCAATTACGGCCAGGTCTACCCGGCCGGGATAGCCGTCTCCGCGCGCGGTGATTTTAATACGGTGGACAATCCGTTCCACTACAGTTCAGATCCGACCAGTGATCACTTCAGCACCAAGCCCGCTGCGGGGATGCACTTCATTATCTTCCAGCCGACGATTGGCAACTTCAATCGTACACGGCTCGCGATGGACGGTCACTATCCTGATGGAACAGTACTCAAGCTCTCTCCGCGCTCTCCTCACGCGGGCATTAATTCGGTCCTGTTCACGACTCACCGGCAGAACTATCTGGTCCCGCCGCGTCGCCATCGCTCCTTCCCACTTGCCGAGTTGCTCGCCTGAGATCGGCAAAGCAAGGAAGCGTCTTGTTCTCCCCTCTCAGGCGGTCAGGCTCGGCAAGCAGCAACCTTGCACTTCTCCTAGGAGTGAGAAAACACCCTGTTTCTCACTCCTGATCCTTACCTGAGAAGGTCTGCGATCCGATCAATCTGCTCGATGTCCGTGCTCCACGTAAAGAACACCACCTCATCAGTGCCAATCTGCTCAAGCTTGTGCCTGGTGTCCGAGAGTTGCTGCTCCGTGGTGAGTAGCGTTGCCGATTTGGACGCGGCGAAGGAAGGGAGGACGGCATAGTAGTTCAGAACGTTCTTACGCCCTTGCCCACCATCGCGCGTCTCAAGCGCGATATCAATCTGGGCGACAAGACGTGGCTTCCCAGCCCTGCTGGCTTCTTGCCAGCTCTGCTCAACCTCGCGAAACATTTGGTCAATCTGCTTGACGTCGTTTATTCCTGTGATGATGCCATCGGCATAGCGAGTAACTCGTTGGATGGCTCGTGGTGAGTATCCACCAAGCAGCAATTCAGGTCCATGTGCCTGGATGGGGCGAGGCCCAATTGGTCCTACATTGGCACGCACCGCTTGGCCAGACCAGATACGTTTCATCTGCTCCAGTTGCTCTTCCAGTCGTTTGCCGCGATATTCATACGGGACTCCTGCGGCGAGATAGTCATCTTCTCTTCCGCCAAGACCGA
>JAFMRP010001205.1 GCA_017354095.1 Ktedonobacteraceae bacterium | reverse complement strand
TCTCGGTGATCCTGCCAGAGTTTGTCGTCGCCCACTGGTGGGAATACCTGTTGCATAACCAGACGGCGCTGCGTTTAAAGGCGGCTCTGTTCTTTCGCCCGGGAATCGTGGTCGTCAATCTCCCCCAGCACCTGCGAGCGCAGGAGTAGTGAAGCAGGTGAGAGCCATTTTCATTCCGTGGTTTGCATTGCGCCAGTGATGGGTTTGTGCAACCCGTGGCTCATGTGTGGATATCCCATTTCTGTCGCGATTTCCGATTGACGACGCCAGCAATAGCAGTATACACTCAACCGTAACTGGGTAATGGCGCCATCCTCACCCAGCATGTACGAGAAGCAGGAGGAGCCTACGCATCCTTATCAACATCTGCTTCGACATTACCCACAAGAATGTTTGTAGCGTGTTTTTTCAGTTAAAAGATGAATGAGAGCGTATGAGTACACGAAAACCGATAGCCCTGCAACTGTACACGGTGCGCCGCGAGAGCGCGAACGACTTTCAAGGCGTTTTGCGAAGAGTCGCCGATATCGGTTATGTTGGTGTGGAGGGTAGCCTCGATTTCTTCGCCGATGAACAAAAAGACCGTCTGCAATGCATCAGGGATCTTGGGCTGCAACTACCAAGTTGCGGTATCAAACTCCCTATTGACGAGCGGAGCAGGCAACTGCTGGAACGCGCCGCCGAGGGAGGCTGTCAATATGTTATGCTCTCCATCATGCCGGAGCAGTTCCAGAGCATTGAGAGCATCAAAGCGGTGGCAGAGCGTTTAAACGAAGCGGCAGAGATAACCAGTCGCGCTGGCCTGACACTGTGCTACCACAATCACTGGTGGGAATTCGAGAATCAGTTTGGTGGGCGCAGCGCTCACGAGATCCTGCGCGAGCACACGGAGCCGACGGTCAGCTTTGAAGTAGATGTGTATTGGACGCAAACCGGCGGAGCTGATCCTGTCGCTGAAGTCAAGAAGCTCGGCGCTCGCGCACCGCTGCTGCACATCAAGGACGGACCCGCCGTAAAGGGCCAGCCCATGACCGCTGCTGGAGAAGGTTCCGTCGATCTCGCGGGTGTGATTGAGGCATCACAGGCCCATGCCAGGTGGCTCATCGTCGAGCTAGACGAGTGCGCTACCGATATGTTGGAAGCGGTCGAGAAGAGCTACACCTACCTGGTCACAAAGGGACTGGCATATGGCAACAAAGGTTAAAGTCGGCATCATCGGCACCGGAATAATTAGCAAAGCCTACATCAAAGGGTGCCGGAAGTTTGATATTCTTGAGATTGCCGCCTGCTCCGATATCGATATGGAGCGCGCCCGCGCCGTCGCGCAAGAGTGGGAGATCCCGAAAGTTTGCACGAGCCATGAACTCCTATCAGACCCGGAGATCCAGATAGTTCTCAACCTGACGATTCCCAAGGTCCATGCCCAGGTCAACCTCGCGGCGATCGCTGCCGGGAAATCTGTCTACAGTGAAAAGCCGTTCGCCGTCACGCTCGAAGAGGGACAGCGTGTGCTGGAAGCGGCTCAGGCCAAGGGAGTGCTCTTAGGCAATGCACCCGACACCTTCCTTGGTGAAGCGCACCAGTTGTGTCGCCGCTTGATTGACGCAGGCGAAATCGGGACGCCCATTGCCGCCTTCGCTGCCTTCGCCATTCACGCCCCGGGCGGACCACCCAATCGTGATTTTATGTTCCAGCGCGGAGCCGGTCCCCTGCTCGATATGGGGCCCTACTATCTGACGGCCCTGGTCAATATGCTCGGCCCGATCCAGCGCGTCACGGGAACGGTGCGCACGCCGTTCACTGAGCGCGTCGTAGAGCACGGAGAATACCAGGGCAGACACATAGCAGTAGAAACGCCAACGCATATTACAGGCGTGTTCGATTTCGCCAGTGGTGCCACCGGCAGCTTGATCTTCAGCTTCGATATCCATCGGGGCCATAGCCTGCCGCGCCTCGAAGTCTATGGCAGTGAAGGGACATTGAGCGTACCGGACCCCAATATGCATGGTGGTATCGTCCGTATTGCAAAAGGAGGCAAAGACTGGCAAGAACTGCCCCATGCCGATAGCAATGAGTTTACGCGCGGCATCGGTGTGGCGGAGCTTGCCTACGCGCTTCTTCACAAGCAACCGAACAGAGCGAACGGAGCACTGGCGTATCATGTGCTAGAGACCATGCTGGCTTTTGAACAGGCCTCGCTCAACAATACGCACGTTCAGGTCGTCAGTCAGCCAGAGAGGCCCGCGCCGCTGTCGGATGATCTGGACTTTGTTATGAGCCCACGCCTCTAGAGGCGCGTACCTGGCCTGAAGGGAGCGTTGCTGGCATACAGTGCAAAGT
>JAFMRP010000260.1 GCA_017354095.1 Ktedonobacteraceae bacterium | reverse complement strand
GCTTCGTAACTGGAAAGAGGTAGGGGGACCAGACCTGGCCATCGTACCAATGGTACGTCCAGCCAATTCTGGCACCCGGGCCACTTTCCGCAAATATGTGCTTGAGGGTCGTGATGAGAACGGCACGCTGCTAAAAAACGATTCATCTACCGACGTCCGCAATACGGTTGCTCGAACTCCAGGCGCCATCGGTTATCTTGCTCTATCTGTCGTGAACTCCAGCGTACATCCACTGGCGATCGATGGCAAAACAGCAACATTGGAACATATTGCTACGGGCAGCTACGTTTTCTGGAGTTATGAGCATATGTACGCTCCGGGCGATGATAATGCTCTAGTCAATGCCTTTCTGGATTTCATGCTCACGCCCGAGGTGCAACAACTGGCACAGCGAATGAGCTATATTCCCATTGCCAAAATGCAACTGCCGGTTTAGCTATGCATGTCGATTAGCCTCATGCAAGAACGACCCATACTCTCTCAACGAGCAGATATTTGCTACAAGCCTGGCAACATATGACAGTAAAAAATTAGCAAGCCAGAAAATGAGGTTTTCCATGAATACCAGGCATGGATATCATACTACCCCGGCATCAAGATCTATGCCACCTGCACAATATCCGTTTCCATCGCAGCCGCAAGCTCCGGCTCCTATGATAGTCGAGACACCTCGCATCCGTAGAAGAGCCAGGTACAGGGGCCACCTGCTGCTTGAGCTGTCTATCGCACGGCGTCTGACCCTTGGCTTCTTCATAGCGGCACTACTTGCAGCATCCGTTACCGGTATCATCGGCCTTCTGCGCGTCCAAACGTTAGATAAGCAATCTTCTTTTTATCGGAACGTGCTGCAAGTAAATACAAAGCTCAATACCGGGGCTAATTTCCTGCAACTCATGAATGCGGAAGTGCATGTAATGCTTGACGCCGCCGCTCAACCGCATCCATCTCAGGAGACACTAAAAACCGATCAACAGGCGCTGGAAAACCTGACGAACCAGTACAATAGCATCCTGACCGACTATATCACACATGATCTGCTTAATAAGCACGCAGATCAGGCCGCGCTGCTCAATGAAGCGGGACACGCGGACCAGGTTGCCAGGCAGATAACGCTTGCAGGCAGCGCGCTGCGGTCCTGGCAGGTCTACCGCACCGCCCAGACGCAAGTGATCAGCGATATCTCGTCCGGAAACCTGGGCACATCTCAGCATCTCGAACAGGTTCACGGCGAACCTACCCACGCCGACGCATTGAGCGCCCTGAATTCATTGATCCAGTTCAATGGGCGCCTGGCCTCCTATGTTCAAGGAGCGGCGCAGGTAGAGACACAGAGCCAGCTGCTGACAACCATTATCGGCTCAGTCCTGGCGTTCATCGCGATCGGATTGGTTGGCTGGTTCATTTCCGGCACACTTGTCCGGCGACTCCAGCATTTGCTCAGCGTTACCCGCGCCGTGGAGAACGGTGAGTTGAGCGCCCGAGCGGCGATTATAGGGCGAGATGAGATTGCGGATGTATCAGAATCCGTCAATGCCATGCTAGAAGCAATCGCTCGTCTCTTTGAGGAGACCACGCGCCAACGCGATGCACTGACAAACGCGGCTGAGCATCTCTTCTCCGATATGCGAATCGTCAGCGCGGGCGATCTGCGTGTCAATGCACCGGTCAGCAATGACCCTATTGGCATGCTGGCCAACGCCTTCAACTTCACCGTCAGCCGCTTCCGTCGCTTTATCATGCGCACCCAGACCAGCGTCGAACAGCTCGATGTTCTCTCACGCCAGACGCTCAAACATTCAGAGAGTATGCTGCAGGCATTCAACAGGCTTTCGAGCATAGCTTCCGCTATGCCGGGTAGTACATGGCAAGGAGATCCAAAACTGTTCAAAACAGGACATCTGGCGGAGCCACGCATGCTCAAGGAGAAAGAAATGCTGCAAGAGGCGTCGCGCCTTGGAACCGACTTCGCCAATGAAGTGAATGCTCTGGCACGCAAACTGGGCACACTGGCCAATGAAATACGCCTGGGGATCGTTTCGTTTCAGGTCGAAGGCGTTGTGCCCGAGCATATAAATAAAGCACCAGACGCCTCTCTCCCTCCGACAGGCATACGTTCACAACCCCTTGCTCCCGGACGCCACACAAAAATCAATTAGAATAGAGCGATCGTGGGCAAAAAGAGAGGCACCATCCTGAGCTTGAGCAGGTGATGGTGCCTCTAGCTATGTTCTATTGTAGGTGTATACACGGGCGCCACACAGCAAGATAAAAAGCTGCCTGTCTCCCTCTAGTGCGCGAGGGGACTGGTGCCAATGCCGGCCGGAATGCCGTGACGATATGCAGCCGGGATCGTGACCCCTAGTACACGCTGCATAGCCATTGTATGGCAGCAATCGCCCCAATCCTGGAAGAAGCGACAAGTACATTGCCACTCACCATTGTCGAAGGTAGTGGTATGGACATCGTTCTCGCCCTGGAATTGTGCTTCAAAGCGAGTAAATTGAATGCGCTCTGGTTCCTCCGCATAGCGTTTCGCTTTTGCGATTTTGTGGATCATACTTGAGTTCATGATCGTACTCTCCTTCAAATTTAGCAACCGCTTCGTGTCCACTTGTCGTCTATCATATATACTTGTGTGTGCTCATACCGGGGATCGCACACATATCAGCTAACCGGTCTTACGTGATCTTTTTAAAGCCTCCTTTCCCCCTGGAAGAGTTATCAAATCGTCAAGCGACGATGATGAGAAAAACAATGGCCCACAGAAAAGATGATAAATCAATGAGCCCGGTTGAGCACAGAAGCTCAGAGACTATAAAAAAACACCAGGGCAGTTCCGCTCACCCTAGTGTCTTGTTTCGCGCCTGGCGCTGTTCCTATCTGTGCTGATCTTCTCCGTCTGCACTGTCATCCGTGGTGTTATCACATGTGATGTCAATGAGACTGAACCCATAAGCACTTTCACCCCTACTCAGATTGCTCTACTGAGTATAACGCCTGTCCATCTTGCCGACCTGGCAATTTCATATGTACAGGCCTCGCTGTCTGTACCATCATTTTCATTGTTGATGAAAATTATACCATAGAGACACCCGAAAGTCTAGCCTTCTTTGTGGTAATTTGTCGTTCAGATGCTCATATCAATGCAATTCAATACACAAACAACATGAAACATCATTAACGATTTGTAAGGGACTTCCTGCTACATTCGTTGACAAGTTGAATTTCAAACGGGCAGCGAATCTGATACATAGGCAACTGGTGACGCGATCTTATTGCGCGGCCAGGCATGACATATCGCTGCTGACCTCTTCATATAACTCACGCACCCGCGCGGCCACGTGTTCCCAGCTAAATTGAGCGACCGAGGCACGACTCGCGCCTTGCATGCTGGCCAGTAGTTCATTATCGCGCAACAACGTATCGAGTCGTTCGGCGAAAAATCCGGGACAGCGGGGAACCAGAAAGCCGGTCTCGCCGTGACGTACTACGGTTGTCAGGCCTCCCGCACGTGTCGCCACCACTGGTGTTCCGCAGGCCAATGATTCGACGGCAGCCAGGCCAAAGGTTTCATGGTAGGAAGGGATCACAGTCACATCGGCGGCGCTATAGAACTGCGGCATCTCCTGTTGGGGCCGTGCGCCCAGGAAGGAGACACGTTCCCGTATCCTTAATTCGCTGGCCAGCTGGCGCAATGCACGCACGTCCTTATCGCCACTGAGTTTGCCGCCCACTATCAGCACCTGCGCATCCTCCTGCATCAATGCTGCGGCTCGCAAGAGCAGGTCAGGTCCCTTAAAGGGGTCCAGGCGGCCCGCGAAAAGCAGTACCGATCGCTGAGGGTCCAGTCCCAGCTGCGTACGCGCTGCTTGTTTGGAATGTGGTTGGAACAGGGTGAGATCGACGCCACAGGGGATCACGGTCACTCGCTGAGCGGTCGCGCCGCAATGACGCATCATCTGTGTGCGCTCGTCATCGGTCGCGGCGATAATGCGATCAGCCTGTTGCAGCAGGCGCTGCTCCATCTCCAGTCGTAGGGCGGGCTCTGTGCCGGTATCCTGAGAGGCCAGTTCTTTTAAGCGCGCCAGTGTATGGAACATCGTCACATGAGGCACATCCCAGATGCGCGCCAGGTGGTGCGCGGCCACTCCTGACAGCCAGTAGTGACTATGCAGCACATCATAGCGCAGCCCTTCCTTTTTGCGAAAAGCTTCGATATTATGAATAAACGTCGGCAGATGTTGATAGAGATCGTTCTTATCGATCGGAGCAGCCAGGCCGGTGCCGATGTGGATCACGCGAACCCGGGGACTGAGGGAGACAATCTGGGGGATGTGCTCATTTGTCCGTCTGGTAAAGATATCAACCGTAATATTCTGCCTGGCCAGTGCGAGGGCCAGCTCTCGTATATACACATTCATGCCGCCAGCGGTCCTGGTACGCCCCGGAGCATCCAGCGGGGACGTATGCACACTGAGCATGGCGATAGCATACGACATGTCGTATAGACTCCTCTTCCTCAATTGTAGTTATCGTTCATTGCAGATGCGAGGCCAGCGCCCTTCTCCTGCAGCGTGCAAGTAAGCCAGCATTGGCTACCTTCCTTTCTCAACAGAAAACAGTCGAGAGATCAGTCTTGTCATACATAAAAACAAGCGGTGGCAGCGATCTATTTCCTGCCCTGTTCGCGGCAGCGCAGTTCTTCAATCGCGTCGTACATCTCCTCCGCGCTGGCACCGTCGTCCCGCGCCAGTTTGCGCATGCAATCAACACGGATTTTGAGCGCATGCTGAAATTCCGCAGTGGACATATTGAGCCAGCCGGCGAGATGGGCCAGGGTGTCATCGTCGGCATGCTCAAAGGTATCATCAAAGCTATTCCAGCGTGAGAGCTGAACCGTGATCGTCTCATCGGGCCGCGCCGGGTCAACCTCAGGGCACAGGAAATGTGTGCTGAACCAGCGGCGCCGGGCGGGATAGCTCCTTCCGGCCAGCCCGATATTCACGATGACTCCCAGGCGGCGCATATCTTCTACACCCAATCGCAGATCACGCTGGTACATATCAACGACATCATCGATGGTATCAGCGTGGACGCTGGTCGCGACATGATAGCCTCTAGCCGGCAGCATCAGATAGCGCCGGGCCACGCGGCCCCACATGTAGATTGGCAGGTGATCGCTCACCTCATTACAGAGCGCATAGGTGTTGTCAGGCTCGATATCAGGCAGGCGCGTAAAGGAAAAGTCTTCGTACATGCCAGACATATACGCCAGCGCCGTCCCTTCGGGGAGAAATTGCAGCAGTGCATTTAGCGTGGTGGTCTTCCCTACGCCAGGTTGTGGATCGGTCGGTCCGGCTACGGTCAACGAGGCTTTGTTTTCCAGCAACAGCCAGAGCAGCCCGGCGGTTTCCGCGTCGGTGCTTTTCAGCGCGATTATCTGTGCTATGCTCAACGGTCGTCGCGATTCATAGTGCCAGTAGTAACGTTCGTAGGGGTCACGCGGATCAAACATGCTGTGCTTCCCTTCCAAGTGGATCAGAGCGCTGAGTGCTCTCTCATGCTACAATTGTTCTCGTTCTCTATATTATATTAACCGCGAACGCCTGCCCCCCTTGCGTTCTCCCTTATCCAGGAGGCTACGCTTTCTGCTCACCCTGTTGTTCTTGCTGCACCTCCTGCGACACGCTGACATCCTTCGTAGGTTCGGGGGTAGGTGGTTTCAGCCAGCCCGGATGTGGGTTCCAGCCAATACCTATGACCATTGGAGGATGATCATCTTCCAATTCAACCAGGCTCACAGAGGCATTATCAATGTGGATTGAGCCTGCGCGCTCCACGGCCAGCCCGGTATAGTGAGCAAGTATAAGTTTTATGACATCGGCATGGGCGACAAAAGCCGGATAGGCACCAATATCTTCGCGCTTAGCCCAGCGCTCGACGGCCGCGACGACGCGTGCCTGCACCTGTGGAAATGTCTCGACTCCTTTGGGAGCGGTGGTTGGATCTTTGATAAATGCTTTCCAGCCTGGATCATCCTTCGCGACATCGCGGATCAGTTTTCCGGCCCAGGGGCCGACATCGGTGTCCATCAGGTCTGGCTCAAGTTGGACCTGCAAAGAGCGATCACGCGCGATAATCTCGGCGGTCTCTCGCGCGCGCTCCAGAGGGCTGCTAATCAGGGCGCTGATGGGAAGAACGGTGAGCGCATCAGCAAGGTGGGCGGCCTGCTTGCGTCCTGTGTCGTTCAAAGCGACGCCTTCCAGTTGCCCAGGAAGGCGCTGTTCAACATTCCAGGTCGTTTGCCCATGACGGATAAACAAAAAAGTGCGTTTTTTCATTGAAGATTTTTCCATGATATTCTGCTGACGCCAGAGCCGCACACGCCAACCCAGGAAGCGCCCCCACACACTCACATAGATCCATAAAAGACGCAACCATTCTCTGGTAGATCGCGCCAGCGCGTTCAAGTAGTTTCGCATATATCCACTACGGGCACGGGCAGGTATGCACCTGGCAACTACGGTTGAGTAGAATAATTGTTTGTATTGTATCAGCGCGGTGCGCCTGACTGCAACCTGGCAGTCATAGCAGACTGGCACGCTGGATGATCGCACCCGCATCGATGCCACGCGGCAGCGTACCCGGTGCGCGTCCTCCCTCGCCCGTCAGACGCGAGGCGCAGAACGCGTTGGCCACGGCAGA
>JAFMRP010001204.1 GCA_017354095.1 Ktedonobacteraceae bacterium | reverse complement strand
GGACCGGACTCGATATCCTGTCCGACCGGCACCTTCGCTGGTGTAGATGGTGTAGATAAAATTCCATCTTTTTCTGCCTCTTCTTTTTTCTCTCTTTTTCTTCCCGATCGGGGGAGTAGAATCTGTCTGTTTTTTATCTACACCATCTACACCCGTCATGGTTCGAGGAGCGTGAGCAGGCATGGCAGGCGGCGCGAACGGGGTGTAGATACCTGGACTTTTATCTACACCAGCGACCTCTTTATCTACACCATCTACACCGATTCCAGGCGTAGCAACCTCTTGCTACACTTGAAGCGTAGCAGCGATTGGCTACACTTGCTACACTTTTCTTCACTCATCTTCCTGTGACTCGTGATCCGCCTGCTTCTCCTGTTCCTGCCGGGCCATCTCTTCCCTTTCTCTCTGCTTCTGCTCCCGAAGTTCGCGGAACCTGTGCAACTGCGCTTTCACTCGTGCCAGGGAAAATGGAACAATCGAAACCTTCTCATGAAAGATGCTTAGATCCTGGCCAGAGATAGTTTTATAGTATTCTTCCGTGCCCGCCAGGAACCAGCCATCGGGGCAGTGCCACACAGAATACTCGCCGCCAAACCAGCCGGGGCGAAATTGTAAGAGCAGTTCCTCAAAGTAGGCCTTTGCCTCTTCTATATCTTCCGCGTAGGTGTAGGCCAGATAACCAGATGATACCTGGCACATATATAGGGTTTTCGCCACTATCGCGTTTCTCCTCTCATTTCCTGAAAAAATCGCAACTCGTCTTCCACGTATATAGAGGAAAGATAGATGAGATCGGCATTATTGTCAAACTTTGTGGCTAATACAGAGGCTCCAGCGCCGTTGACCGGCCACTGGAGCCTCTTCTTACTATTTATCGCTTGTATGGGATATTTATACTGCTGTATCTCCCCGAGCAAACCTTGCGAGCTTATGGCAAGCGCTGCTACGGAGAAACTTCGTCCAGGCGCTTGCTGCGGGTCGCGATGCCGAACTGGGCAATGATGGCCGCGGCGATCAGGAAGGCAGCGATGATCAAAAAGATGACGATCGAGCCGGTCGTAAGGCCCAGAGAACCAAGCAGAACGGGGATAAGTGGCGCGATGACGAGAATGCCGACGCCCCCACCCAGGTGGCCAATGCCATCAACCAGCGCGAAGCCTGTCGCACGCGCGCGGGTAGGATAGTTCTCGGTCGACCAGGTATAGGCCATCGGCACCCACAGGTTGAAGGCGAAGAACGTGATGATCGCCCCTATCGCTGAAAAGGCGAAATTGCCGGGTCCGGCCACCGCGATCAGCAGGCCGCCAACGAGCGTAAGCAGGGCCGAGATCGGTAACCACAGCTTGCGCTCCAGGCGCTCGCCAAAAAAGTAGGCAAAAACGGCGGTCCCGATAAAGCCAAACGTTCCGAAGGCCGCGATCATGCCCGATTCCGGCGGCGGATAGTTCAGACCATCCAGCAGAACCGTCAGACCCTGGGCAATCGCGTAGACCGTGACATAGCCCAGGAACCAGACCACGACCAGCAACAGCGTGCGCATCAAGTAGAGACGATTGCCGAAGATTTCCGCGTACGGAATTCTATGCTCGCCCGACTGCACCTGAATCTCGGCGGCAGGCTCGGGCAGTTCGGAGACTCTCCGCAGCGCCCGCTCCTCCATCGTGGCGACAATGCCTTCTGCTTCGTCTACCCGGCCCCGCGAGATCAGCCAGCGCGGCGATTCCGGCAGTTGGAAGCGCAGCAAGATGCCCACCAGGGCGAGCAGAGCACCGATACCATACATAATGCGCCAGCCAGCTCCCCCAAAATCTGACCCGGCAGCAGCAAAGGGCAGGCCAAGCGGGAAAGCCTCTGGCGGCGTGGTCAGGAGCAGTCCCAGCCAGATGCCAAAGAACGCACCCAGCGAAGACATAATAAAGATCAACGACGTATAGCGAGCACGGCCCGAGCCGGGCGCCACCTCGTTGATATAGGCGTTGACGAGTGCCAGATCGGCCCCAATGCCGATACCGGTAACCGTACGCGCAATCACAAAATTGGTATAGTCAGGGACAAAAGCGTTGTAGAGCGAGCCAACACCGGTCAGAAGCAGCGTGAACAGCAGCATGTCTCTCCTGCCGAACCGGTCCGCGAGGGGAGCCAGGATCAGCGCTCCAACAACGTAACCAGCCAGGTTCAACTCGACGGGCAGGCCAAGGTAATTGGCGCTCGTAGGAGGGGTGCAACCTGTGACAATCTGCGTGCAGGTCTGGACAAAGGAGACGGTGACATCGAAGATGTCAAAGAAGGTGAACAGGAAACCAATACCGATGATACCGATGAAGAGATAAGAGAGCGACCAGATAGGG
>JAFMRP010001203.1 GCA_017354095.1 Ktedonobacteraceae bacterium | reverse complement strand
TGCGCTTGAGCCGAATAACGCCCTGGTGCATAAGGTCTTTGGCCAGTATTATGCGCGCCGTGTCCCACCTCAGCCGCAGGTAGCCATGGACGCCTATAATCGTTCGCTTAAGCTCAATCCCAATGATGCCGAGGTTCACAAGCTGGTCGGAGACCTGTTCCTGTTCCTGCTTTCTCAGCCGATGCAGGGTATCCCTGCCTATACTCAGTCGCTGCGCGTCAATCCCAACGATGCTGAAACTCACCAGCGCCTTGGACAGTGTTATGAGAAGACGAATCAACTCGATGCAGCGTTGCGTGAATATCAGGAGGCAGCCCGTCAGGCATCTAAAGATCCGGCTCTCCAGTTCTCTCTGGGGAACCTGGCCCTTCGCCTGGGTCAGCTTCCTGTCGCCGAGCAGGCTTTCATCCAGGTATTATATATCAATGCCGGCGATCACCAGACGCGCTTCCTGTTGAGCCAGGTGTACGAGCGCGAAAATAAACTGGAAGAAGCATTCCGTGAGTGCGGTTACGTTCTGAATAGTCCTATGGCTGCTAATCCGGCGGTTCAGCAGATGCACCAGCGTCTGCGGATGCGCCTGGGACGGTAGGAGGCAGGCGACGTATCTGACATGAAGGGAAAACGTCAATGAGCTTGCAGCGTTTCACTGCCAGGAAACAACTGAACAGCATCTTGTCCCTGCTGGGTGGCGTATTATTAGCTTGCTCGCTCGTGTCGTTGTCCGTGACAGGTGCTGTGGCAGCTTCCAGTCACGCTGCGCTGGACACGCCTCCTCAGAGCGAAAACGTGGCGCGCGCGGGCGTCTCTGTCGTTCGCCTGCTTGTGCGATATACCACGGCTGATCGGCAGATCATCGGCTGCACCGGCCTGGGCGCGCTGGTCAATAGCACTCCCTCGCTGGGCGGCATCAACCCGAATAACTGGATCCTGACCGATGGCAACCTGGTGAATCCTGGTGGCACTATTACCTGCAAGCAGCCTCAAAACGTCTCGGGGGTGCTGAACTCGATCCAGATTTTTCTCAGCAGTGCCTATAATACCCAGCCCATCTCACTCTCTACGTCGCCGGCTGTGGCGAATGTGCATTGCGCAAATAAAACCGCGTGTTTTAAAGATGTGGCGCTTGTCTCTTTCAATCACAATGCCTTATTGCCTTTTATGAATCTCGCCGAGGGCGCCACTGCTCAGGCAACTGGCTCGCCTCTCGGCCTGCTCACTTCTGCCACCTCTTTGAACTTGCCTCCCACGGCGGCTGCCGGTTCCGCTGATGAGAGCACCTATGAAAAAAACATCCAGCAATTTCTTTCGCCTGCATCTCTGCCCGATTCTGTGACGCCCGAAAGTGGGACGCCCCTGGTTGATGACAAGGGGGCTCTGCTCGGCTTGCATCTCAATTCGCATACTCCTGTGACGCCAGAGCGTATCGCCTCGCTGCTACAGCAGACGGATATTCACCCGCCCACTGGCGAGGCACAGAATACGGTGCACGATAACTGGCATCTGGGCATCACAGAGTATTATGAAAAAAGAGACCTGGTCAATGCTCACAGCGCTTTTCAAAAAGTAGTCTCTGCCAACCCGCAGTTTCAGGGCGCGCAGGACTTTGTGCAGCTAACTACTGTCAAAACTACTGATAGGGGGCAGTCCACCGCGACTGCCGGACCTCCAAATCAACAGGGAGGCTTTACGGTGCCTGTACTAAATCTTTTCCTCCCCTTGTGGCTTATTAGTATTATTGCGCTAGTTGTACTGGTTGCTATCCTGTTGCTGACTAGCTTGCTATTTGGCCGCTCGCGTAAGCGGCGCCAGGCCTTACAAGAGGAGTATGCGGAAGCCGAGCGCAGAGCGACGATTGAGGCTCAGCGTATCTCTGAAATGGAATCCCAACCTCGCCCCTGGGATCAGCCTACGGTCGTTCCTGCTCCGGCTGGAGTGTCAACCCCCCTGGCTGCTCCTCAGCCCGGTGCGTCCCAGGTGGGCACCGGCAACCTGCGTGCCGCCCCTCCGCCGCCGGCACAGGCGTTGCGCTGCCCGCGTTGTAACGAGCCAGTTCAGCCAGGAGCTAACTATTGTCCCAACTGCCGTTTACTGCTGTCTCCATCTGAATCCGGCCTGCATCTCAAGGTCGTGCCTCAGCAGCAGCCACCGCCGCCTCCCTCTCCACCGGCTGTGCCCGTCGGCTCGATTGCCGACCAGCCGACCATTGATATGTCCAGTGCCGATCAGCCAACCCTTGATATGAGCGCGAAGAGCCGGCCCCTGGTCGATATGCAAACTGCCGCGACCGTTATGCCCTCCGCGAGTAATGGCGAGAAGACCGCGCCTGCAGTCCCTCGCGGCGGTAAAC
>JAFMRP010001202.1 GCA_017354095.1 Ktedonobacteraceae bacterium | reverse complement strand
TGGCTTTCTGGCTCACATATACTTCACAGCCAGCACAATCTTATAAGACGACACTGGAAAAGGGAGAGGGGGTAACAAATACGGGACGAACGTCGGGAAAACGACGTAGTTTGCTGTACGGATTACTTGGGCTTTGCGCTGGTCTAGCGCTCTGGTCGCATCTGCTGATACTCCCCTGCGTTCTGACCGCGGGGCTGCTCCTGTGGTTGTATTGTAAACGTGAGATCCTATCGCGATCTGGCCTGTTACTGTTAGTAGGTTTTCTAATAGGTTTCCTGCCCACCATCCTGTACAACTTATCCGCGCCTGTGAACTATGATTCGCTGCATGCACTGGCAGGCGCGACTCAATATACTGTTTCGCGTAATGGGGTTACATTGTCGCAGCAGATCTTGCAGACTTTTGTGATTACGCTGCCGCGGGCGACCGGCGTGACTCCTGCCTGCTATATGCTCGAACCCATGCAGTATGCCAGATCGATTGCCGATCTGTATCCGGGCAGCGGCAGCGATCCAACACAGTGTTTTGTAATTGAGGGAGCCTGGGGATTGGGTGCGACGATGCTCTGGTGTATCGCTTTTATGGTGGTAGCGCTGCCCCTGTGGCGTTCCTGGCGAAAAGCCAGGGCAATGACAGGTAAGCAGGCATTAGAAGGTGCTTTTTTTCCCCTGGAGGAGCGCCGTGCCACTATATTGCAATGCGCGCGTTGTGCTTTGCTGGTGAGTGCGGCACTGACTTTGCTGCTGTATATGTTTAGTTTTCCGGCAGCGGCTCAGCCTCGTTCGACCTCGCGCTACCTGATCTGTTTGTTCTTCGCGCTGCCGGTTGTGCTCTGGCCGCTCTGGCACGGCATTGGAGGGTCGATACATACCAACGCGTGGCTGAAAGAGCGTCGTGTATGGGTAAAGCCAGCCGCGCTGTTCATGCGCTGGGGGCTGCTTGTCTCCATTTTTATCGTTTTCATTGCCGGGGTGTTTCATACCTGGTCTGAGGTTCCAGGCAGAGCGGCGGCCTATGATTCACAGGTGCGTCTCACGCAGCAGCTTTTAGATCTGGGAATTACGCGTATCTATTCTGATTACTGGACGTGTGCCCGGTTGACCTTCCAGAGCCAGGAGCATTTGATCTGTGCCCAAATGGACGAACATTTACAGACCGGGCGGGATCGCTATACACCTTATCGAGATATGCTACAGGCTACGCCACATCCGAGCTACGTATTCCAGGCCACTTCACCACAAGCAAAGCTACTAGCAAGCAGGTTAGGATCTGATTACCAGCGCTATCTCATCGAGAAGTATGTTGTATACGTGTATCATGAGCATTTGTGAGAAGTGGAAGAGGTAACAGAACCACAGAGCGGACACTCTTCCCCTCTCAAAAAGTGTCCGCTCTGTCCGTTTCTTTTCACTGACAAGCTGTTGATGGAGTGTGGTCTCCCTAAAAACTGTTGGTTCTGTTGGAATTGTTGCCGCAAGAGGACGGGAACTTCCGTTCCCGGTGCGGGGATCTTTCTCCAGAGTGTCGTCAAGCCTGATCCAGATTTCACCTGGACATTAGCGTACCTGGGCCTCCCATCCACGTATCAAAGCTTGCAGGCCTTTATTGCGACGATAGATCATCGGTAAGCAGAGTTTTTCTGACCCTGGTTAAGCTGGCTGGTAAGTAGCGATTACCACGCCTGTATCCGTTGTCTTAGTTGCAATGAGCTTGAGCTTGGCGGGCGCTCCTCCATCGGGGAAAAGGCACCTGCCTGTGCCAAGGATCAGCGGGTGGATCAGAAGGATGTACTCATCTACCAGGCTCTGTCGCATTAACGATTGGACGAGCACGCCGCTGCCAAATATGAGCAGATCCTTGTCCAGCTCCTTCTTGAGTGTTGCCACGGCTTCAGTCGCATCTCCTTCGAGCAGTGTGGAGTTGATCCAGGTCAGGGGTGGCTTCAATGTTTTTGAGGCCACGTACTTGTGCATATTATTGAGTATCGCAGAAAATGGACTATCGGTCCGGTGAGGCCAGACGGAATAGAAATCCTCATAGGTACGACGGCCCAACAGCAGGGCAGGGGGATTTGCCGTCACGTTGCCAGCAGAGGACATCGCGGCGTAGGGAGCCCCCCAACCACCGTGCTCGAAGCCACCCCGGCGATCCTCGTCTGGCCGTGCCGGGGCCTGCATGACGCCGTCGAGCGTGAGATTGGTGAATACAATAACTTTGCTCATGGGTTGTCTCCTTCTTATGCTCTTGATGCTCTATTGGGAAATAGTATAACAGAGAAGAGGAATCGCCTGTGGCGGATAGCAAGAAAAAAGGTTCTCCGGAGGCTTCGCCCCCGAACCTCGTGGGGGGG
>JAFMRP010001201.1 GCA_017354095.1 Ktedonobacteraceae bacterium | reverse complement strand
GACCAGTTCATTGCCGGGCTTAAAGCGTGCAATAAAAGTTCTACCCTGGCGGCCTTCAGTCGCAATGTACATTATTCACTCCAGAACTTATTATTTATTTTGATGAACTTTAGTAGCAGTACATGCTAAGCCATTGAAGAGCGCGCGTCAAGCCAGAAACAGCGACAACCCGGCACATCCAACAGGTTATACAAAATGCTATACTTGACAGATAACAAATTAGAACTGTACTATAGACGGGTAGATATAGCGAGAACAGCGAGGAAGGTCATGACCCGAGAGAGCAAACCCAGGGTTGACGCACGCGAGCTGGTCGCGCGCCTGAGCCAGCAGAGCCAGGCCCTGCTGCGGCGAGAGATCATCGCGCCTCTGTTGCCGGGCGGGCGCATTCGCACGCGGCTGGAGGGCATCGTGTATGAGTTCAGGCCGGAGAGTAATTTCGTGGGTTGGGGACGCTTCCGCCCGCGCAATGAGCGCAGCGCAGAGGTACTGGGCGAGGCGCAGCCCTGGAAGCGGGGCGGCTACCTTGAGCTGTTTCCCGTGCTGCGTATGATTCTGCTCTGGCCAGATCCTCATCGGCGCCAGCCGGGAACGTGGTGGGCGATCCCATTCAACGAGAGTGATGCGCGGCAGCGTTTCGGCTTTCGGTCCGAGCCATTGCCGGTTTTTCTGTGTGATCCGACGAATGGCGCCGAGCGCTTTGAGCGTGTGCTCGTGCGCGTCGACGGTCAGAGGCTCTGGTTTGATGGTCCAGACGCACTGGCTGATCCGCAGCACGCGGATTGGCTGCGTGAAGCCGCTGTGAAGGAAGATGACGATGAGACACTGCTGCCCGGGCTGGCAGGCTCAGAGCGGCACGCGCTGCTGCTGTGGCAGATTCGCCAGCTTGAGATCAGTGCCCAGGCAGACACACGGGTAGCAACAGGTAGTGAGCGTCCGCAAACGCCGCCGCGTGGTCGTCAGCAGCAGCAAGCCTGGCTGCGCGCCGAACGCCAGCGCAACCGACTGGAAGAGCGGCTGCGCTACGCGCTACAAAAAGCAGACGCCACGCTGCATAGCTATAACGAAGTGGCCGGGACAGACGGTGCCCTGAGCCACATCATTGTAGAGTGGAGCGAGCGCGGCACAGCCCATCGCTATCGCTCAACCGTTGATCCGGGTCTGAGCGTCATTTCTAGCGGCATCTGTCTCAGCGATCTTGATAGTGACTTTGATCTGACCAGCCTAGTCAATGTGATGACCGATGCGCCCTGGTAGGAGGGAACCATGATCCAGCCACTGAATCCCAATAGTCCTTTTTTTCATGAAGAGCGACATGCCACGCTTGCACCCCTGGCAGAGAAGCTGATTGCAGTTTGCGGAGCTGGCGCGCTGGGCGGCACGCTGACGGAGACGCTGACACGCATGGGATTCAGACGTCTCAAGCTCATTGATAGGGATCGTGTCGAGACGCGTAACCTCTCGACACAGCCCTATAGCCGGGCGGAAGTTGGCGCGCCCAAAGCGCGGGCGCTGGCGAACTCGCTCTATAGAGCTGTACAGGCCAGGATTGAGCCAATAGTCAACGAACTTAACAGCGCCAACGCTGAGCAGTTACTCAAAGAGAGTGCGCTGATTGTGGATGCCTTTGACAACAGGGCCGCCAGGGCAGCGGTGAGCGAGGCAGCGCTGAAGCTGGAGCTGCCCTGCCTGCACATTGGCTTTAGCGCTGATGGACTGTATGGTAGTGGCCAGTGGGAGCCGGGTTACCAGGTACCACGCGAGACAGCCGGCGATCCCTGCGATTATCCGCTCACGCGCCCATTCGCCGTAACGCTCAGCGCGCTGGCCGCGCGCTCCATCATCGATTTTCTGCGCGACGGCACTGCCAGCAATTTCGAGCTGACCTGGAACGATCTGAAAATCAGTAGTTACTAAATTCAACCGTTTCCTGTCGAGGGAAGTAAAAAACCGCTTCCCAGTTCATCTTGAGGCTCGACGATAAATTCATGGCGACCAGTGATAAAGGCGGTACCGCTCACTTCAGGGATGATGGCATCATATGGCCCAACCTGTGCCTGGCCTGCCACGCATCCGCTGAAGGCACTGGTCGCGCCCAAAATACTTTCGATGACGATCTGCTGGCCCTCCATGATCTCACCCCTGGCGTAGTGCAGGGCAAGGCGGGCTGACACGCCGGTACCGGTGGGCGAACGGTCCACTTCGGCGTTCGCGAAAACGCATATATTACGGCTGTGATGCGCTGGATTTTCTGGTGGGCCGGTCAAAATAGTTCCATAGAGAAAGCCCAGATCGTCTTCAGAAGGGTGCTGTATGCGCATTTTCGCGTTGACCGCTTTTTTCACCGCTTCACCAGC
>JAFMRP010001200.1 GCA_017354095.1 Ktedonobacteraceae bacterium | reverse complement strand
TGGTTCGCCTACGCCACCTTTACGAACTATCCCGTGCTCTTTGCTTTTACACTGCTCCATGGCATCTCGTTCGCCAGCTTCTATATTGCTGCGATCACATTTATTGATCGACGTGTGCCAGCGCATCTGCGGACCACCGGACAGACTCTCTTTTATGGGACCAGTTTTGGTCTCGGCAGTTGGGGGAGTACTAATGTGTTTGGCATGCTCTATGAGCACGTCCATGGGAGGGGCATGTTTCTGATGGCCGCAGGGCTCTGCGCGGTCTCGGTCTTTGGCTTGCTCATGGTGATCCCACGAGATCGGGTGCCTTCTCTCTCCCCCGAAGTGCGCAGCGAGCCTGTTGAAGCGCTCATTCCTGCACGCATGCATGAAGGAACATGATACGCACCTGGACGTTTGAGCTGGTAAGAGGTGGGAGAAACAGCGGGATGGAGAACAAGAGGAGCAAGAAAGGGAAATCGAGGAAAGGGAGCCAGGAGGTCCCACATGGAGAAGCCCGTCTGTTCGAGAAGAGGAAACGGAGAGGCAACTGATGGCACCGTTCAAGCAGGCGCTAGACCGAGCGAGGCGGCAAAGCCTTCTGGGATGCTGCACCGCCTCATCATCATCTGGCTAGTTGTTGGGGCATGCATTGCGAGTTCGCCGTTCTGATCTTGAATCCATTGTGTGGCGTCTCTTCAGCGGGATGTTGGGAACGGTCTGCAGATAGTTCCTATCGGGCGAACCAGAGGCTGGAGAGGATGGCTCTGTGGAGTTGGGCTCTGGTCTAGCTGATGCTACTCATACTCATCTCTCAATGAGATGGTTCGATCCACATACGACGTGTGATTCGCTCAAGATGCTTGCTGGTGTGTCCGCTGGCAAGCTAGCAAACATTCCCTGAGGCTGCTATTGGGCCAGGAGCCGAGACAGTAGAGGAGCAGCCAACCGCTCCAGATCTTTGGGGGTATCCACTGCTGAAGAAGGAGGAGGATCGGTAGGCATTGGAACTGTTGAGTCTGCAAGAGGCAGGATCTGTCCCACTCGGTCCTCGGCTGCTTGGAGCCAATGACTTTGCAACGTGGTCGTGTGGACTCAAGAGATGCCAGCCGTGAGACGAGTAGACCAGCTCAAGAGAAGGTGTCAATCGGGATCACCCTGTCTAGTACTAGTATGCGGTGCGAAATGGCTCCTCAGGCCGATTTAAGGCATATTTTGCATGATCATTGATGAGATGATCATTGATGAGATGATCTTGTCGATGAGGGATCTTGTATCTCTGAAGGGTTACGTTGCTTGTTTCAGCAGGGCAATGCGGCGCAGGAGACTTTCGATAATCCCCAGACCCAACCACCGCTCCATCCCGTCCATCCCGTGATAGCCGCTCTTGCGCCAGCCGAAGTCGCGTCTCAGGCTGGCAATTCTCCCTTCGATCCCTGCTCGCCAGCGGTAGCCCCGCTTCCATGATCTCGTCCGTTGTAAGGCTTTGCGTTCCTCTGAAATCTTGCCGATCGCCGGGATCGCCACCCGCTTGACCCCTGCTTCCTTCAGCTTCTCCTCAGTCTGGGCACTATGAATTCCACGATCGCCAGCCACCAAGTGAGGTGAGTGGGCGAAGATCTCTTGATGATGGACGACCGCTTCCACCGCCTGCCCATGTTCCGTAGGGTGCTCCAGGATCTGGTAGCGCGTCACGATGCCCCCTTCGACTTCGTCGAGCATCACATGTCGCCCAAACTCGACCAATGCACCGCCTTTGTGCCGAGGAATCGCTCGGGTATGCGGCTCGAACAAGCTCAGGACCTTCTCGCCTGCTGCCATCTTCTTCTTTTCTACGACACGCCTGCGGGTTTGGGTGATGACGCGCTCGACCAGCGGCAACACTTGCTCTGCTTGTTTGATCAGGTGTTGAGATGACTCTTGAGCGTGAGTGCTCAGCAGTTTCACGACGCGTTTGGTTTGCCTGGTCATCTGCTCGGCCGTCTCCATCAGCTTCTCGTACCGTTTCTGCTGCTGGGCTTCTTTCTCATCACCTTTGCGCCGCAGTTGGCGGTGCAACGTCTGGGCGGCCTGTCGTGCGGTGCGGAGTCGGGAGCGGCAGAGCTGTTGCACGTGGCTCACTTGCTCTTGAAGTAGCCCTTTGGCCCGCTGCACGACACGGGAAAGCACGCGTACACTATCCACTAACAGCCCGCTGTCGGTGGGATGATGAATCTCGGTTTGCACACAGGTGGCGTCTAGCCGCAGTTTGCGCCCCTGCGTGACTTTGGCTTGCACCGCAAGCTGCACCACCCGATCGTTCAACACATGCAGGGTTTGCGGACGCAAGGTGTGAGTCCAACGGATGAGGGTGGCCTTCGTTGGGACGGTTTGGAAG
>JAFMRP010001199.1 GCA_017354095.1 Ktedonobacteraceae bacterium | reverse complement strand
GGAAGGGGGCAACGGAGAAGGGCTGCAAAGTACCTCGCCGGTGCCCTACTTCATTTGGGATTGGCGGCGGTGAGGGCGACTTCATCTCCGACCATACGGAAGTCGGAATAGGCAAATGTCCCGAATAGGCGAGAGATGTCAACACACCGGCGGGTCGATACCTGCAAACTTCCGTCTTATCTGACCAGCCTCAGGTCCAGCAGAGGTAATCCTGTGCGCTCTATAATCAGCGCAGGCAACTGCTTGGAGGCTAGTGTGTGATAGTCGGGATGATCGAATTTGCTGGCCGTTACAATTCGTATATGGGGATCCCAGTTGATCATGTTCTCCCCATCACCAATCTCATAGGTGAATGGTTTGGTCGTCTTTTTCCCCGACCGGGCAATCTGTCTGGTATTGGTCATGGCGAAGTAGCGGATATCGTGCCAGGCCATCGTGAAGGTGTGGCGTTCATAGTAGGCAGTGATCCCGTTCTCGTCAATGTCCAACGATGGTGACAGACAATGACTGGTCACAATAGCAGAAAATGAAAAATTCAATAAGGGTTCAATAAGTATAAAAGTGTAAAATACCAAAGCAAATCTTAAAGACGCAAAATCAGGGCCTGCATAACGATCGGCGACAAAAAACGGTATCTGTACCCAAATCAGGCCAAGGCTGAAAATGATGAGCAGAACGATGACCGTGCTCAGGCAACCACGACCTATGCGGGTGTGCACGTGCTGTGGCAGGTCCATTGGCACGCCTGTCACGGTAGGTTGGGGTGTTGTCCGTGGCAGGTCTTCCCCTGTCAGCGCCCTCATGCGCTGCTGACGCAATCGCTTGAGGCTTCTGCTCGCAGAGGAAAGGGTCACTATTCTGACGATACCAAGATAGACAACCGCTATTCCCAGACCGAAGAACTCCACAATGAGAACTCGTGCTTCGTGCCCTTCCAGATAGGCCAGAGCCTCAAGCGCCAGCACGTAGACCACCAAGGCCAGTGCTGTGAGCAAGCTCAGGACGCGCTTCCAGCGGAGATGCTCTCGAAACGGATCATAGCCACGTAGCATAAACTTGTATTTCCTCCTCATGTCACCAGGTGTAGTGGACGAGATTGAGATCATCAAAGGCACTGATGAATACGACCTCCTGTCCGTCTCTGGGCCAGGCCAGCCTGTAAATATCGAAGAAGGTGACATCCCCGCGATACAGTGTGCGTACCTGCTCTTTTGTTTCACTGTCCCAGATACTGATGCGCCCGTTATCTTCCACCGCCAGGTGTCTTCCGTCGGGCGACCAGGCGAGCAAATGGTTGGGTCCGTCAAACGTTTTAGGAAGGATGATATTGTGATGGCTATCGTTCACATGCAAGAGTTGGAGCCTCTGGTTGAGGATGGTGGCCACGTAATCGCCAGCGGGCGACCAGGCCAGTACCCCATCGAAGATTTTCTTCTGGGTCAGTTTCCTCAGTTGCCTGATTTGCCGCTGGTTTGTCACATCCCAGATTACGACGAAGCATGCGTCTGTCTCGCTCGGCTTGTTGGGGTCGCTCTGCTCGATGAGCAACGCGATTTGCTTGCTATCAGGGGACCAGGTCAGTGCTGCGATTGCGTTGAAGCTATCGCTTGTCGAGGCATTGAAGTCCTGCGTGTAGAGCGTTTGCCCGTTGGTTGTATTCACCACAAAAAGCTTGCCCCGGTAAAAGACGGCCAGTTTTTCCCCATCAGGGGACCAGCAAGGCGTGCCCTGCGACAGATCGAAATCCCCTCTGGCGGAGTAGAGTGGTCGTCGGGCCTGAACGTTCCAACAAGTAAGATTGGTAAAACGTGACGCTTTGTCGGAGAGATGTCCGATCATCACTATCAAGTGCTGGTTATCGGGCGACCAGGCGTATGCCTCGCTATCGCTTTTCCCGAAGGGAATGGTGGAGATAACCCGTTCTTGTTCATAACCCCAAACGTCCAGCCGCGTCGGTGATGTGATGTCATTGGGAACGGCAACATACTCCAGATCGTCGCTCCAGACCGCTGTGGCATCGCTCGCATGCGCAAGGTTCAGGCTCCGCGTGGTGAGAAAGCGCTGGACGTTTTTGATCGTGGCAGAGATGGCAGGGCTCCCTAGTAGCAACACAGCTCCGCTCCCTGCCAATCCAACAAGAAGACGACGACGCGAAACGATTCGCCTGGGAGCACCCATGCTCTGCACGTTCTGATGAGTCGAAGGCTGATCGGTGTGAAACATCGTAGCGAAACTCCTGAAAAGGGCTACTTACCTATTTTTCAAAGTATATCTCACCTTTGCTATGAAACACATCACACTTGCTACTCTGGTGCTGTACGAAATTCGTGGAGGGATGGGACGAGTGCTTTCGCTGGAACC
>JAFMRP010001198.1 GCA_017354095.1 Ktedonobacteraceae bacterium | reverse complement strand
GCCAGTCCCATCGGGCTGATGACGATGTAGAGATTGAGCAACAGGAACCGCAGCAGCATCTGCCCGATCAATGCCAGCATCGAGAGACTGCCCACGAGCTTGAGAAAGTTGGTAAGCGACTCCCACGCCAACCCGAAGAAAGCCCCAACCTTGTCCCAGAACCCCGGACCATCAATGGTTGGCATCTGCGTGAAAAGTTCGTCAATATCGTTCTGCCAGCTCTTGCATGATGTCTTTATATCGAAGACGAAGTAATATGGGTCATAATCCTTGTTCAAATGCTTGTCCTTGGTAAATACGGGCAGATAGTTGGACTCGAAGGTTGCATATTGGCTCTGATCAAAATTCGGGTTCTCTTTTGCATCTGTTGGATTATTGGGATTGCTTGGCATTTTCGGTTTGGTCGGATCGTTTGGATCAACCCATTTATAGACCCATTGGTAGTGACCAGGAGCAGCTGCGTTAGGATAAAGGGTCTCGGGATGTTTAAAAGAGTTCGGATCATTTATGAGCTTATTCTTAACACTTATATCAAAGGTGTTTATAACATCGTCATGGTATTTCGTATAGTTATCGTCATTGGGTTTGAGCGTTGTGACCTTATCATCGCTACCGATCTTATCGCCCTTCTTGATGGGCGAATCCTGGCACGAGGTAATCTTGCCCCAGGCGGCTCCTTTGAAGGTGTCATTGTTGTTGGCCCAGTTATAGGTATCCAGCGAAATGGAGTTGTTCAGGTCGAGAAAGGCGGTGATGATCAAGATGCTGAATTGCGCGGCGACCAGCGCCAGCAGGATATTGGGAATGGCCTGGGCGGCATCGGCGTAGCGGAACACCGATCCGGTGATCATGATCCGTATCCCCTGCAACATAATCGTGAAGATAATCAGCGCGTCCACCGCTCCCAGCACCCACCACCACATCGTCAGCACAATGGGATGCTGGACGGTGAGGTCCAACCTGGTGAAGAAAAACATGGTGTTGTTTTTCGATGCGGGCAGCGGCACATTGTTCGCTATCGAGCTATCTTTACCCGAGGGAATGTCTGGCGGTGTCGGCGCGGACATGCAGGTGGTGATGTCGCATTTAAAGCACTCGCCATCCATACAGGTGGTCGAGTCGGGCATGAAGCATCCATAATCAGTGTCAGGCGTCTCCCCCGGCGCGCAGATGTGCGGCGGATCATGCGCTTGCGACGGCGCGTTAGCCCCCGTCGTGTGTGCCGGCGCAGCCTCTGCGTTACTGGGAGTCACGATAAACAAAACGGTTGCTCCCGCAACCACCAGCAGGACCAGCAGGCAACATAACCTACCAATGAATTTGTAGAGTGTTGTCAGCACATTTTTCATAAACATGTGAATATATCCATTTTATGAACATTGAAATCATACATTGCCCCTGCCTATCCTCCCTCAATCCCCCAGGGAAACGTAAGGACTGACCCTTACGGCCAGCCACTCCATCACTTACAATAGTAGATAAATCGATACACTTTGGTATAGGGGGAAATAGGGACAGTTTTTTTCCCCCTCTCTATCGCACGGCGGCGATCACTCCTATTCCCGCTCCGGCGCCCACAAAAGATGTGATCATTCTAACAGTTGCTACCTCGTGCGCAACCGCAGCACCGGCCGTTCTTGACATATTCTGCGCTACCTGTACCATCATCCCCATCGGGGCGGTGCCCAGCAGCGAGGGGATGCGTATAACGAACCAGATCAGCACCGTGCCAATGATCCATTTCAACGTTTCATCAGGGGAGGAGCCCAGCGCCTGGCTGAAGGTCTTGGAGAGCAGACCCAATGTGCCACGCGCGACGATCAGGCCCATCACCTGCACAAACTGCACCAGCACAGTGGAGATAAAGCCGCGCAGCCAGGAATTGGTTAATGGTCGGCCAACTCGCCCTGGCAGCGCCCAGCTGGCCAGTCCTATCGGGCTGGTCACAATGTAGAGATTGAGAATCAACATGCGCGTGAGCATCTGTGCCAGCAGGCCTATCATCGAGAAGCCGAAGAGCAGTTTCATGAAGTTGGTGATCGATCCAAACATGTAGTCCTTGATAGTACCGATGAAACCTTCATCCAGCTTATTGAAGTTGCTGAATATGTTAAAGATGTCGTCATCCCAGTTGGTACAATCCGTACCATCTGGCTTGCAACTGACAACGATGTGCGTCTTCTCAGGAGCGAAGGCCTGGTTGGTATTTGCCCAGGTATACATGCTGACCGAGAGGGTGTTATTGAAATTGAGAAAGATGACGATGATCAGCATGCTGAATTGCGCGGCGACCAGCGCCAGCAGGATATTGGGAATGGCCTGGGCGGCATCGGCGTAGCGGAACACCGAGCCAGTGATCATG
>JAFMRP010001197.1 GCA_017354095.1 Ktedonobacteraceae bacterium | reverse complement strand
TCCTGGCGCTCATCGAAGGCCGTCCTCCTGAGGCGTTGGTATTTCCTCGCCTTCCGGGGCGCCACCTCCATGATTTGCGCCGTGACTATGCCCAATCACTCTACCTGTGCTCTGCAGCGCTTGCTTCTCCCTCTCATCACGCCGAACTCCCCCCAGTCACAGGACGTCTGAAACGTGCTGACTATAACTTGGCCGCTGTACAACAGGTCAGTTGGGCCCTGGGGCACAATCGTATCGATGTGATTCTCAAGCATTATTTGCGCTCTTGAACCGTGGGAATGCCCTTTGAAGACGAGTTCGCATGTGGTGCCGTATGATTTTTGTGATCGCTGATCAAGCAGGGCATCTGCCTCATGTCAACACCCTGTTGCTTGAATGGTGCATATGCCTTTCTACACCCGTCTCCGCACATTCGTCTGCTCGTGCCTGCTTTCTCCTCCTGGAAAACGCTCCAGAGGACTCCTGTGTATGGGAACGGAACAGTTTGCAGCGTGAGCCACCTTCCACTGTGTGGCACGAACGCGCGCCTCTTGGGATGTAGGCGAAACTGACCACCCTCCTGCCTTGTCTTTCTGCTCGGAACGTCGGTGGGGAGGGATCAAAAGCTCTTTCGCCCTTGACACAGGCAAAATAGCTGTATATACTGATAGTATGCACGACCAAGCATCTCAACCCAATCAAGCCATCTATCAGCAGGTCGCGACCTTGTGTACTTGTGGGAATCTGCGCACGACCGCGCGCGTCATCACGCAGCTCTACGACGCCTTTTTGCAGCCTTCTGGGTTACTGGTGACCCAATTCAAGCTGCTCGGCGCTCTCGCCGCGCATGGAGCCATCGCGCTGTCTCCGCTCGCTGAACAGCTCGCTCTCGACCCGACAACACTGGCACGCAACCTCAAACCACTCGAACGAGACGGACTGGTCGCCATTTCTGTTGGAGAAGAAGATCGGCGCACGCGCATGGTGCGCCTCACCGAGCGGGGGCAGAACGCGCTGGAGAAGGCCCTCCCCCTCTGGGAAGAAGCCCAGGCGTGGGTCATCAGCCAGATCGGGCAGGAGCGCTGGCGCGCCATGCTCGGCGATTGGGCCACCCTGGTTGCGCTGACGCACCAACGCTAATTTTTTGCCAAAAAGCTGTATATACAGACTTTCAGAATAACCCCTTGAGAGCAGGAGTGAAAGGAACACGCTATGTCCATCAAATATCTCTCCCCGCTCGGACGCCCTGCGACGCAGTCGCTGGTAGATCAGGTCTACCGCCAGATCGCACAGGAGTTTGGGCTGATTGCCGACCCGTTTCGGCTCCATGCGCCCGTGCCCGAGTTATTAGCTGGCATCTGGAGCGTGACGCGGGAGATCGGGGTTGCCAGGCACGTGCCCTGGCCGATGAAGGAGGCGGTAGCAGCAGCCGTCTCCCAGAGCAACGCCTGCCCCTACTGTGTCGAGATTCACGCAGCGGTCGCCTCAGTGCGTACCGAACAACCGCTTGCTCCACTGTTGACGCAAGGGCGGACCGCCGACATCACTGACCCATCCCTGCGCGCGGTCGTCACCTGGGCACTGGCGACGCGCTCCCCTGGAAGCGCGCCATTGCTGCATCCGCCTTTCACCGAAGAGCAGGCACCAGAGATCATTGGGGTCGCCATGGTCTATCACTATCTCAATCGCCTGGTGCAGGTCTTCTTACCAGACAGCCTGTTGCCCTCCGTTGTGCGTGGCGGCTGGTCTGGAAGCGTGGCCTGGCGCCTGGTTGGGCGAAAACTGGCAGGCAGCCGCGAGCGAGAAAGGGTCGCAGGAGCCTCGCTCCCGTTGGTGCCCGCCGCCGACCTTCCGTCCGCATGCGCCTGGGCTGCGCCCGAACCTTCGATCAGCCGTGCGCTGGCCGGGTGGGCAGCGGTGGTGGAACACGCCGGTATGGAACTACTCGCGCAAAAGGTACGCACGCTCGTCAGCGACTTTCTCCAGGGGTGGCAAGGGGAGCAGATGCCGCTCAGCCGGGCCTGGGTCAACCAGGTGGTGGCTCCTCTGCCCGAGGCCGATCAGGCGGCTGGAAGGCTGGCGTTGCTGGCCGCTGTGGCTCCCCACCAGATCGATGCCGCCATCATTCGAGCGTTTCGGGTGCAGCAGGAGGCCGATACACCACTGGTGGGCGTCGTGGCCTGGGCAAGTTTTCAGGCAGCACGCCGCATCGTCTCCTGGCTCCGGGTGCCGACGCAGCGAGAGGTAAGCTCTCAGCTTGGGCACACGCTCGATCAGAGCGATGATGCATGCTGACCTGGAGAGCCATCCATGAGCAACGAACAACCGTTTTCCTATCAGAAGAGGTACATGATGCAAGCTCTGAAACGTCCATCCCTGACGCTT
>JAFMRP010001196.1 GCA_017354095.1 Ktedonobacteraceae bacterium | reverse complement strand
TGATTCTCGCTGAGGTGGCTTCACTGGTCACAGTCATCCAGCATTACCTGAGTTCAACTCGTGTCACCCCAGACCGGTTGAAGCTGGTCCTGAGTGGTATGCTTGGAGTCGTTCTGGGAGCGCTTCTCCTGGGAGCCATCCTGCCATCTCCAGCTCCAAGCACGGCCTCCACCAATGGAGAAGCGGCTGTACACCTGGGGCCGGGTACTTTTCTCCAGCCGACCGTGACTATCACAAAAGGCTCAAAACTCCTTCTCATTGATGATGGACCATTTACGCATGTCCTGACAAATGGCATATGGGCGAACGGTGCCGTCACACCAGCAAATGAGCCAGGAGCACCTCCCGTCACGAACCAGACCATCAGCGGCGGGCAGATAGAAATCGGCCCGTTTACCACGGCAGGAACCTTTCACCTCGCTTGTACGATTCACCAGGGGATGACCCTCACCATTATCGTCACATCATAGCAATAGTGCAATAGAACAAGCAGCAGTGTTATGATAGAGAGCCAAGAATGCTAGCAATACCTATTGAAGGGAGAGAAGGCATATGCACCAACGACCAGGAAAGCGTCCCCTATGGAGGGAGTACTGGTCTCGCCTCGGCACACGTATGACCGTTTCTTATGTGCTAGTTACCGTGGGGGCAGCATTGATTGGAGAACTGTCGATGCTGCTCATCTTGTTCACCATCCAGGAGCCACCATCGGCTGATTCTGTGCGCTCTCTCATACTCTTGTATGGCTGGTTCAAATATGGCTGGCTCAAAAGCGTTCTCTTCTTACTGGTGGTCACGGTTCCCATTGGAGTCTTCTTTGGCTTCATCACCACACGGAAACTGGTGCAGCGCGTCCAGAGACTGGTCAAAGCCACCACGCACTTTGCCAGTGGCGACTACACCTACCGTGTACCGTGTAGCAAGAGCGACGAGATTGGGCAATTGGAACACTATTTTAACAGGATGGTCGCGCAGTTAGCTGAAAGTAATGAGCAGCGGCAAACCCTGATCGAACAAAACGCCCGGTTGTCGGAACGAGCTCGCATCGCTCGTGATTTGCATGATAGTATCAAACAGCATCTCTTCGCCGTTTCCATGCAGGTCGGAGCCGCGCTCTCTCATGTGGACCAGGACAGTCAAGTGGCACGTACGCATTTGCTGGAAGCCGATATGCTGACCTACCAGGCGCAGCAAGAACTCACGACCTTGATCCAGGAACTCCGACCCTCACCCTTGCAAGCGAAGGGACTGGTAGATGCATTGTCAGAACACCTCGTCATGTGGAGTCGGCTAAATGACATCAAGGCAGAAACGAGCATTGAGGATGTAGGCGTCCTGCCTATACCAACAGAAGAGGCTCTGTTTCGGATCGGACAAGAAGCCCTGTCCAATGTGGCACGCCATAGTGGAGCCACAATGGTCAGGGTTGAACTGGCGCGCAAAGAGGATCAGATTACCCAGACGATTACCGATAACGGACAAGGTTTTGATTCTACGCAACGAGAATCTCGTGGATTGGGGCTGCAATCCATGCGAGAGCGCATCGATTGCATAGGGGGAACCATCCAGGTACACAGTAAAAGTGGCAGCGGCACACAGGTGATGGTCTGTTGCCCAGCTGGCCAGAATTACATCAAGAGTCTCGGGAAGAAACAGGAGGTATCTCATGAGTGACCAGATTTCCATACTCATTGTCGACGATCACAGTGTGGTACGACAGGGCGTGAGAGCATTTTTAGCAGCGCAACCTGGCTTGCTCATGGTCGGAGAAGCTGACTCCGGAGAGGAAGCCATCCGTCTGACAGAAGAACTGGTACCAGATGTCGTCTTAATGGACTTGCTTCTGCCAGGCATGAGTGGTATTGAAGCCACAAGGAAAATCAAGCAGATCAGTCCGCGTACCCAGGTTGTAGTCCTCACCTCCTATCACGAAGATGAGCATATTTTCCCCGCGTTACGGGCAGGAGCCATCTCCTATACCCTGAAAGACATTCGTTCCAGTGACCTGATTGAGATTGTACGCAAGGCAGCACAGGGCGAATCGGTCCTGCACTCTCATATCGCCTCACGCGTGATCCAGGAGATACGGGACACCAGAAGAAGCGTTCCTCCAGCTTTTGCGAAACTGACTGAACGTGAGCTTGATGTGTTATACATGATTGCAGAGGGATACTCAAACGGAACAATCGCAGAAAAACTAACTTTAAGCGAAAAAACGGTAAAGGGATATGTGAGCAATATTTTACAGAAGCTCCATATGATGGACCGTACCCAAGTTGCTGTCTTTGCCTGGCAGCAAGGGTTGATGCATGAATGAAGGCTTCATGATCAATGTATTGATCACAGGAATGCCTTGTTCCCAGCAG
>JAFMRP010001195.1 GCA_017354095.1 Ktedonobacteraceae bacterium | reverse complement strand
TGCTGACCGCATCGGTGGTGAGGTGGACAATCGATCCATGTGTGATCATCGCGCCTTTGGGATGTCCGGTAGAACCGGATGTGTAAATAACATACGCCAGGTTCTTTCCGTCGATTCCTCTGTCTCTATTTTCTTCGCTCTCCCGAGCTATCTCATGGCGATCGCTGTCGATGCAGATCAACTCAACCTGCATCGCCTCCAATATCCCCCTCAGTTTCTCCTGGGTCACAACCAGACGTACCGCCGAGTCTTCCAGCATGAAGCCCAGCGGCTCGGCAGGATATGCCGGGTCCAGCGGCACATATGCTCCTCCCGCTTTCAATATCCCCAGTAGACTGACCAGTAAATCTACTCCCCGTTCCAAACATATTCCCACCCGCGCTTCAACGCTTATACCCCGCCTCTGCAAATATGTTCCCAACTGATTAGCTCGCCTGTCGAGCTCTCTGTAACTCAAAAAGTTCTCTTCAAAGATAACCGCCACCGCATCTGGTACACATTCAACCTGCCGTTCAACCAGTTCGTGGAGGCACAACTCCTGTGGATATTCGCGTGAGGTGTCATTCCATTGTTCGATTATCTGGCGCCTCTCTTCTCCTGTCAGATAATCGATCTCTGATAGCGGTCTATCCGGGTGTGACACGGCTCGTTCTATCAAGAGCCGCAGATGATCGATCAACCGCGCGATCGTGCTCGCTTCAAACAGATCGATGGCGTATTCAACTATCCCGCTCAACCCTTCGCGGCTCTCACCGACAGACAATGTTAGATCAAACTTGGCCTGTCTGATCTCCGGAACGAACACTTGTAGCGACAGGTCTCCTAGCTTCAGATCCTCTCGGAGAGCGTTATGCCAGCTCAGGCTCACCTGAAACAACGGTGACCGCCCCAGGTCGCGCTCAGGCTGCAGCTCTTCAACCAGCCGCTCGAACGGCAATTCCTGATGCGCATAGGCGTCCAAGACAATATCGCGGACCCGCCTGACCAGTTCCCTCATACTCGGATTGCCACCAAGGTCAGTGCGCAACACCAGTTGATTGACGAAGAACCCGATCAGTCCTTCTGTCTCCTCCCGATTGCGATTGGCGACGTCTGTCCCGATTGATATATCGAGCTGCCCCGAGTACCTGCTCAGGAGCAGTTGGAATCCGGCTGCCATCGTCATAAACGGCGTCACGCCCTCTTTTCGGCTGAACTCAATCAGTTGTAACGTCACTCCGGTTGGAAGCGAGAATGGCAGGGCTGCACCACGATTGGCCGCGAATACCGGCCGCTTGTGATCAGTCGGGAGGTCTAGCAGTTCGAGCCCCGCTAACTGCTCTCTCCAATAGCTAATCTGTTCTTCCAACGCCGATCCACTAAACCATTCTCTCTGCCAGACGGCGAAATCGACATACTGCACCTCCAGTTCCGATAACGGCGACTCCTCACCTCGACTGTATGCCTCATATAGCGTTCTCAGCTCTCTGACCAAGATACCCCCAGACCACTCATCGCTGACGATGTGATGCATATTGACTATCAGCACGTGATCCCGCTCACCCAACCGCAGCAACCGGCAACGCAGCAGAGGCCCACGGCTCAGATCGAATGGCTGCCCGGCTTCTTCGTTTATCAGATTCTGAATGACCGCTGCCCGCTTTTCCTCTGCCGGATTGCCGAGGTCCAGGACTGGCAACATTATCCGCCGATCCGTATCGATCACCTGCACCGGCTCTCCCCGCTCAGCGCCGAAGCATGTCCGCAGTACTTCATGCCGCCGCACGATCTCTTGCAGGCTCCGCTCCAGCGACGCAGCATCCAGCTTGCCCCCCAGCCGCAACCCCACTGGCATATTGTAGAGAGTGCTCCCCGGCTCCAGTTGATCGATGAACCAAAGCCGCTGCTGCGCATAGGAGAGAGGTAGAGCTCGGCTCCGATCTGCTCGCCGAATCGCAGGCGCGGCAACCGCCCCTCCGCCTCGCATCATACTCTCCACATGCTGGGCCATCCCCTTCACAGTCGGTGATTCAAACAGCACGCGCAGCTCCAATTCCACTCCGAACACTCTCCTCAGGCGCGAGACCACCTGGGTGGCCAGCAATGAATGCCCTCCCAAATCGAAGAAGTTATCGTAGACTCCGATTCGCTCTACCTTCAGCACCTCCGCGAAGATTCCCGCCAGTATTTCTTCCACCGGCGTCCGTATTGCCGCATATTCCGACGCCCTTCCTCTGTCTGCTTCCCTCAACAACGGCAGATTCCTTCGATCGATCTTTCCGTTGGCAGTCACCGGCATCTCTTCCAGCACCAGGATCGCCTCCGGCACCATGTACTCCGGTAGCCTCTCTCTCAGATACATCTTCAGCTCCGCCCCCGTCACTCCTCCCT
>JAFMRP010001194.1 GCA_017354095.1 Ktedonobacteraceae bacterium | reverse complement strand
CATGCTGCTGCGCGCCTCGCTGCTCACCTACTTGCAGGCCCGCATCGACCTCTCTCTGATCCCGGCCTTCTTTGAGCACCTGCTCACCCTCCCCATGAGCTTCTTTCAGAAGCGCTCCAGCGGCGACATCCTCACACGTCTGAGCAGCAACGCCACCATTCGTGAGATCGTCAGTGATCAGCTCATCGCAACGATTCTGGATGGCAGTCTGGTGATCAGCTACCTGGTCGTGCTCTTCGTCCAGGCTCAGCTCTTCGGCCTGCTCATCTTCGGGATGGGTTTGCTGCAGGTCGTGCTGCTGTGGTGCAGTGATCGACCCATGCGAGCGCTGGCGCGTCGCGAGCTGGAAGCGACTGGCAAAGAGCAGGGCTATGCCAACGAAGTGCTGGGTGGCATCACAACGCTCAAGGCGGCAGGCGCCGAGCAGCGGGCCTTCCAGCACTGGTCCAATCTCTTCTTTGATCAGTTGAACACAACCATTCGCCTCAGCTACCTTTCTTCGATCATCGGTTCGCTGCTGGCGATTTTGCAGGTGCTCTCCCCGCTGCTGCTGTTGTGGCTGGGCGCGGTCCTGGTGATCCATGGTCAGATGCAGATCGGCACCATGCTGGCGCTCAACGCGCTGGCAGCCTCGTTTCTGGCACCCCTCTCCTCGCTGGTGAGCAGTGGTCAGCAGGTGCAGCTGGTGGCTTCGCACCTGGAGCGGGTGGCTGACATTCTGGAGGCGCAGCCGGAGCAGGATGTTCAGCGGGTGCAGCCGCCGCCGCGGCTGAGCGGGCGCATTCGTCTGGAGCATGTTGGGTATCAGTATGACGGGAACTCGCCGCCAGTACTCAAAGACATCTCGCTGGATATCCAGCCGGGGCAAAAGATCGCGCTGGTGGGGCGCACTGGCTCGGGCAAGAGCACGCTGGGCAAGCTGCTGTTGGGACTGTGCCTGCCCACCCGGGGCGAGATCTTGTATGATGAGATTCCTCTGCGCTACCTCAACTACCAGGCAGTACGTGCGCAATTCGGCGTCGTCATGCAGGACAGCGCCGTGTTCAGCGGCTCGGTGCGCCAGAATATCGCCTTCCATGTGCCCGACATCCCCATCGAGCGGGTGGTGCAGGCGGCACAGATGGCAGAACTGCACAAGGATGTGTTGCAGATGCCGATGGGTTATGAAACCCATGTGTCGGAGGGGGGTAGCGCGCTCTCCGGGGGGCAGCGCCAGCGCCTGGCCATCGCACGTGCCCTGGTCCATGCGCCGTCGGTGATGCTGCTCGACGAGGCGACCAGCGCACTGGACGTGCTCACGGAGCGTCAAGTGGAGCAGAATCTGCGCCACCTGGGCTGTACGCAGATCATCATCGCGCATCGTTTGAGCACGGTACGTAATGCGGATCGTATTCTGGTGCTGGACCATGGCATGCTTATCGAGCAGGGCACGCACGATGAGCTGATGCGCAAGAACCGCTATTATGCCCGGCTGGTGCGGAGCCAGATGGTGAATGATGGATAGCGCTGAATCGTCGGATTACAGACACATTGGCGAAGCTTGGCAAGCATTGCACTATTTTTAGAACAAAACAAGTGGTAAACTAGAACAAGAAAGGAAATAAACAAACATGAGCGATCAGTGGCTGCTTTTCCTTATTCTTATTGTGTTTACAGGAATTGGTGCTTATATGCTCATCTATCAAGCGCTTTTTGTTTGTAGGAAGGCAGTTCTCACCAAAGGTGTGGTTATTCAGCTGATATTCAGAAATGCGGGATATCACCCCGTTGTGCAATTTCGACCAGGATCCTCGGACTCAAGGGAAATGGTGATCTTTGAGTCATCATTTGGCTCCAGGCCAGCAAGATACCACGTTGGGGATATTGTCCCTGTTCTTTATGACCCTATCCATCCCTCCAAGGCACGGATCAATTCTCTTCTGGAGCGATGGATCTTTCCTGTGGTCCTCATGCTTTTCGGCATGGGAACATTTGTGTTGTTTTCCTGGTTGCTCCATCGATAAAAGTAAATAGCTGTTGATGTTCTCGCTAGAGAAACCTTTTTAAGAAAAGGAGTAGCAGATGTTACCATTATATTCCCTCCCTGCTATTGACGGGGTAGAGATTACGACGATTATGGATAACACGCTTGATCTGGTCATAGCCTCTACTCCTGTCGCCCAGCGCTTCCCCTTGCGCCCAGACTTGTTTTCTCGGCAGCAGCTGCGCGCAGAACATGGGCTCTCTCTGCTGGTCACCATTCTCAATCAGGGGAGGCGGGAAACCATCCTGTTCGATACAGGCGTGACTCCCGATGGAGCCTTTCACAACCTGGAACTGCTTGGGGTCGATCTTTTGAGCATTCAATCCATTATCCTGAGTCATGGGCATACTGATCA
>JAFMRP010001193.1 GCA_017354095.1 Ktedonobacteraceae bacterium | reverse complement strand
CAACGCGCACTGCCGCAGGCAGACAGCTTGCCCGCTCCCCATCGCCGGTTTGATCAGGTCTGCGCGTCAGGCTATCAGGGGCGCAAGCGGGGAGAAGTGGTTCGTACCCGTACAGTTGTGCTTCAGACACATACGCATCAGTTTCTCAGCACGTTCGGCGGTTCTGGAAACGGGGATTATCGGGGGGAGTTGCGACAAGCCATCGCAGTTATTGCGAGCTATGCAACACAACTTGGCCTTTCTCCTGCCTCCATGCTCGTGCGATGAGACGGGTTGTATGGCGATGCAGCTCCTCTGCTTGATGTGCTCTCGGCTGGCCTCAGTGTCATTACCAGAAGTCGCGCCTATCATCTCCTCGATCTGGACCTTGTCCAGCAGACACTTGCTCGTCCCCCAGATCATGTGAGCACTCATCCAGAGAGTCACATGCAGCGCTCGCTCTACGATTGCGCGTCTGTCCCCTTGACGCCGACTGGACCTGAAATGCGTCTGGTCATCGCGACGCATGCAGGGGCATCCGCTGACCCCGCTGTTGGCACCCTCCGCGACGGAGTCGTCTACGAACTCTTTGTGAGTACCCTTCCCTCCCCAGCGTTTACGGCTTTGGATATCCTTGACTTGTACCTGCATCGTGGCTCGTTTGAGACGGTGCTGGCCGATGAAGATGAAGAGCAAGACGCAGATCGCTGGTACTCGCACACGCCGTGGGGCCAGGAGTTTGCCCAAATCTTGGCACAGTGGGCATGGAATATCCGGCTAGAATTGGGACAAGCGTTTTCACCGTCTAACCTCCGCACGACCGAATTTGCTCCAGCCCTTGAGGCCAAAGCAAATTCAACCAACGAGTCTGAGCCAGCGGGAACACCTTCGCCTGCAGTCGTCTATGGCCCACCGAAGTTCGCACGTCCCTCTTTTACGCATGGTTTCCCTGGTTCCGCATTTACTCCGCAACTCGATGGCACGCTGCGCTGTCCTGCCAATCACCCCCTGTATCCGCAAGAACGGCGCCCCGAACGTGACGGCTCCTTGCGGATCTTGTATGCTGCACGCATCGGTCATTGCCGTTCCTGCCCGTTACGGGCGCAGTGTCAAGAAAGCAGCACTACGCTCAGACCACGACGGGTGAGTGCGGTGCTCTGGCCGCTGGGCGCTTCTCGTTCGACTTCGTCGCCCTCTTCTGGGACAGCCAGAGCACCGTTTGCATCCGCTCCAGTCCTCTGGCGTGATTGGCCACGCTGTGGCATCCGGCGGATCTGGCTCAAAGGTATCCGCAGCCAAACTGTCTACCTGGACCGTTCCTCTCCGTGCTCATCATCACTCGCACCCGCAGAGAAGATATTGACCCGAGCAGAGCGTGCGCATTGGCGTCTCTCCTGGACGCAGCGCCTGGCACGCAATGCCCGCCCAGCGGACGCTCCCCGTCTGACCGTCACACTTCACGGACTGCCGACCACCTTTGCTTCCTCTTTTGGCTTTGATCTGCTGGCTACTGCCTGACCAGCCGCTACCGATGATGCCTTTTGCCTCGATGCTGTGAGACCCAACTGTTTTTCTTGCATTGGTGTTCATTGGCTACCAATGCCTTGCTCGCCTGTTATTCTGATAGAGGCTCATGGGAGTCTTCTGTCCCTCTCTTTACTTGAGGTTATCTCGTTGCGTAACTCGTGGGAACAGGCTTCCATGATGGCACTGATTGATCTGATTAACGATTGATGGGTGTGATATTGCTGCATGGATATGAAAAAGCAGTCAGGTGTGTCATCATGAGCACACCTGACTGCTTTTCCCATGATGGTGAAGTTCTGCATCTCGTGGCGTGTTCACCGAACAGGTCTCGCATCGTGTGTATCATACAGGTAGCTATTCAGGTTGGTGATTGCTTTTCGCTATAACGCTTTCCTTCTTGGTGTCGATGCATCGACATAGTGAGCCCCCTGGCCTGTTTTTTTCCCTGGTATGGCCAGAACGGGGTGTCTTTTTTACTGACTGGTGTGTGCTCATAGAGCCAGGGCGGTTTCTGGTGACGCGCTTTGGGCAGGGGAATCCGTTCCAGATAGGTACGAAAGGCTGCGGCGAACGCGGGAGATTTGCGTAATTTCCAGAGCGCGCGGTTTTGGATTTGGCGAACCCGTTCCCGCTTTACCTCCAGCACGTGTGCCACTTCCTGCAGCGTCTGCCAGGTGTCGTCGGTGATGGCCAGGCGCGCACCGACCACGAAGGCCTCTCGCTGGCTGATTCTCCCCTGCTGGACGGCCTCTGCCAGGGCAAGCTGTAGCGCTTGTCTGAGCACAGTGATCTCTGCATTGGCGATATGTTGCACCTGTGTGTTCCCCTCATCGTCGTTCACTTTTTTCTCCTTTCTCGCCTGTGGCTGGTCAAC
>JAFMRP010001192.1 GCA_017354095.1 Ktedonobacteraceae bacterium | reverse complement strand
ACCAGCGCACAACGGGTCCCGGTGGCCTCATAGCCGCGTCGGGCAGCTTCTTGGCAGATGGTTCTTCTGTATGTTCCTGCTCCTCCCACTGCTCGTCTTGTTCAGTGGGCGGAGTCGGCTTTAGCGATTCAGGCATGGTCTATCAGTGCTCCTACATCAATCGATAACCATGCCTATTATAGCAAAAAGAGTGAGCTTCGGTCAGGGAGTGGGCAGGAAGTTCTGTGAACCAAATGAACCACCAAGCACATCCTTAGAAGAGGCCCCCATCCAGCGATCCAGCACAGTCGCATAGACCGAGCGGAAATCGATGGTGTATTTCAGATTGCCATTCTGATCAAGATTGCTCAGACCGGGTGGCTCACCATAAATGCCCCGATTGATGGCATTGCCCAGCATCAACATCGGCACAGCCGTGCCGTGGTCGGTACCCAGACTCCCGTTCTCCTCGACACGCCTCCCAAACTCCGACCAGGTCATGATTACAACATTGTCGGCCTTACCATGATTCAGCAGATCAGTGTAGAAGGCCGCCAGACCTTCGCTTAATGTCTTCATCAGTTCGGCATGCGTTCCCTGTTGATTGGCATGGGTATCAAAGCCGCCCAGCGTGACATACCCAACACGCAGACCCAGACCCTGCACAATAGCCTCGGCCAGAACCTTCAGTCCCGAGGCGAATGGCCCCTCGGGATAGGTAACCGCGGGATGGTAGAGGGCATCGGCCTCACGCAACTGGCGCGCCCCTTCCTGAGCATTGAGCGCCGTCGTATCGAGCAGTGCGGCATATGGAGAAGATTTGGGATAGGTATTATAGAGCTTCATCAAGGCCTGGAGACGCGTGCTGCCACCATCGGCATCAATGGGATCACCGGCCAGCCGGTAACTCTTCGTGTTGGTCAACGCCGGCACAGGAGCGCTGATCGACGCGAGTGCCTGCGCCGTCTGCACGCCGATATTCAGCGCTTTAAAGGGATGTCCATCCTGGTCAACCCAACCAGCCACCATTTTGCCCAGCCAGCCCTCGTTGCCATTGCCCCGCAGATCCAGCGTCTGCCAGATGTCCATGGCCTGGAAGTGCGACAGGCTCTGGTTAGGATAGCCGACTCCCTCGACAATCGCCAGATGTCCCTGATCCCAAAACTTTTTCAACGGCGCCAGGCCCGGATGGAAGCCCAGGCGCGCGTCAAGGTGCAGGATATCCTTCTCAGGGATAGCAATGGTTGGGCGCATCTGCCTGTAGAGTGGATCGGTATACGGGATAATCGTATTGAGGCCATCGTTGCCGCCTGCCATCTGCACAACAATCAAAGTGCGATCTCCGGCTGCCTGCGCGAAGTGCGCACCATCCTGGGCCAGCGTTTGAGCCGAGGCGACACCACGACTGAAAATAGAGGGCATCACCATTCCGGCTGAAACGACCAGCATGCCATCCCTGATCATGGCTCTCCGTGATAATTTCATCTCTATCTCTCCTTCCCTTGTGATCTGAACTAGTTGAGTTGGTACTCCGGCGATGCCATGATCAGGTAGAGGGTTCCACGCGCACGGCCAAGAGGATAGCTTTTCCCATTCGCGAGCGTCACATGCTCCTTGCTCTTCTCATCAGGCTGGTTAAAGTAGGCGACAAACTGCGCCCGTCGATCCTGAGCCATATTGCCATCCAGCAGGTACGAGCCAAAGTAATCGACGAAGCGCTCTGGAGAATCAATATGGTTATCATTAATGATCTGTTGCAGGTTAACCGGCTTGTATGCATTGTTGCGCCCTCGCGTGCCTGCTAGCAGCAGGTCAATGTAATTCAGCCGTGTCAGCCAGGCACCACTGTTCATCCAGAGTGCGCTCACCTTGTCTCCCGTCCAACCAGCCACGCTGGGTGGATCAAAGAGAGTCTGGCCCATCTGCGTCATCTGAACTGGCAAACCGGTAGCATTATTCTGCACATTGAGCGCTCTATAAGCGCCCACCACAAATTCTGCTGGCGACTTGATTCGAGCACGATAGGCTTTACTGGAGCGAAATTGCGGTGAGAGAAGCAGGGCACGCATAACCGCACCTATATTATGATTGCTCGTGTTGTAAGCATCTACCAGCGGCTTCAGATCGTCATCGCTGGGATTCTCGTACGCGAAGAAGGTGAAAAGCTTGCGAGAGATAAACCAGGGAGCGGCTGGATGATTGGTTAACGTATGAATAATATCTTTGTAATCAAAATTGCCGCTCTTACCCATAAATGTCTTGATCTGGTTATTATGGCTCCCTGGAAGATACCTTCCCTGCAGGCCAGAAGCGTGCCAGCCGGTCAGCGCCACCGCAGCCTGAGACACATCCTGCTGGCTATAGTGGCCAAGGCCCAGCGTGAACAGCTCCATCAATTCGCGT
>JAFMRP010000259.1 GCA_017354095.1 Ktedonobacteraceae bacterium | reverse complement strand
TCGCTTCGGCGGCAAACGGTGGTGCTGGAACAAGGAACTGCGGATCGATCAGACAGATACAGCGGTCTGGCAAGAAGTCTGCCAACTCCTGGAAGAACCGGAGCAACTCGAGCAGGAATATCGCCAGCGTTTGCAGCCACCATCCAAGCCCGATGAGCAAGAAGGTCTCGATACGCAAATGGGCAAACTCCGCCGAGGGATCGCACGTCTCATTGAGAGCTACGCCGAAGGGTTTATTGACAAGCAAGAATTTGAACCGCGAGTAACCCGTATGCGCGAACGACTCCGACACCTTGAAGAGCAACTCCTGCATCTCAAAGAAGAAGCAAGAGGAGAAGAGGAACTACGGCTGATTTTAGGGTGCCTGGAAACCTTTGCCGCGAAAGTCAAGGAGGGGCTTTACCATGCGGATTTTCAAACCCGTCGGGAGATTGTCCGTGCATTGGTCAAACGAGTAAAAATCGATGAACAGCAGATCCGCTTGGTTTTCCGCATCAGTCCGCTCTCACCTACACCTTCTTTTGATGTGGCCTCTCCCAATTTGCAACATTGGGGGAGGCGTGAGCACGCCGGTGCTTTCCATCGCGATATGGGTTACCTCGTGGCGACGCAGCCAGTCATCCAGGGCCAACAGATCTGCGGTCATGGTCCCAAAGGTGCGCACAAATCGACGAATCGTACCATCCGGGTTGGACAGGAGCACACAAGCCACAACCGTTTTTTTGTGGATGTCCAGACCACAACAGCGCGGATAGAGAACGTGCATCTCAGATGTTCCTTTCTGGGTCGCCTACGAGAGGTGCGAGGGAACCACCAGTTTCGCCTGCGTGCTCACCGACCACTCGGGGCAACCGTCATCCATACGGGAACGCACCAGGATCAGCTTCCTCATCGAGCTTTCTGCATCAAAATGCCACGATCTCGTCTCATTGGCTCCCCTGCCTCGTATGCCATATTTTCATCCGCTTCTCTGTCCGGCACGGACATCGCGCTTCCTAATGCAGAAAAGCCATATGTAGAAGAGGGCATTTCCCAACTCAGAAACCCTCCCAAGTATGAGCTAAAACACGTTTGGGCGAGCGCATGAGATCAGGACGCCCCGCTTGTTGAGCTGCCAGCGCGACAACGATAGTAGCGGTGTGGGTGAGAGCAACTTGCCGAGCAATGATAGGCCAGCCTGAGAGGGGAGGACGTTGCAGACGGAAGAAGAGAAAAACGCGACCAAAGAAGCGTTCGATCCCACTCCGTTTGCCCAACTCCTCTTTGGTCCACGTGGGAGGCAAACAGGAGCGATTTTTCTGGCGTTTGGGATTCCAGGGGATCACGGCTACCGTGCCCAAGGTGGCATGAATCCAAGCGATAAGCTTCAAGCCCCAATAGGCGGCATCCAAGCGAATAAAGCGTGGGCGGATTTGATACAAATGCACCGCCCAGGCCAGAAGCGGTTGAGCGAAGGGAGTATCATGAACATTGGCAGGGGAAAGGAGAAAAAAGAGTGGCAAATTCGATCCACGACAGATGAGCGTATGGACGCGGTAGCCATGCAAAAGCGGACGAGGGTGCTGAGCGGGCGCGTGGCCATAGGCAGCATCGGGGTCAGCGCGACGCCAAGCGAGGATGGGAGCGCTATCGATAATCAGGTCGCGGGCCCCAATGAGCCGAGTACGGATGGCGGCTAGCACGCTGAAGACAAAAAGCGCCTCTGGGAGCGGCGCTGCTGCCTGTTGCCCACGTTTGCACTGCTGAGACGGGCTAGGGATGCGCGGACAGCCATCTTTTCCCAACGGCAAGCCACATGCCAGGGCAAGGGCGGGCCAAGCACCCAACCAGTCGTGCATATCTTGATAAGAAAGTCGCCACAGCGTCCGTAGGAGCGCAATCAACAGCAAGGACTCTTCGCTGTACGTCCGAGGCGCACCACCTGGACCTGCTGGTAACAGGGGAGCACACCGACGATGTGCCAGGCGCACGGCCAGACGGCACAGAACGAGCAGATGCAACATGTTCACCAGGGTGAGGGCATCAATGTGTAAGGCTGGCCCGAGCCGGGCTTGCGCACGGTGATATGCTGGTGGGGGCACTGGTGCCGCTTCATTGACAAGTACAGGCATTATGAGCTGATCTCCATCACGAGGGAACGAGCCTCGGTTAGGATCAGTTTACCTTACTCCTTCACTTTCGGAAATACCCGCGATGGAGACAATTAGTATGTTTGAATGGTATTGCCACAAAAGCATTTTTGAAAGGAAAAGAACTCGATGATACCTCATGATATTCGCGTTGTCCTGACTGAACTGTATGAGATGGGACAAAAGAATGATGCGGAGACACAGGAGAAAAGCAAGAAAATGCTGAATCTCGAACCGGACACTGCTCAGTTTCTCCACCTGTTCATTCAGAGCAGCCGTCGCACGCGAATTTTGGAAATTGGCACATCCAATGGCTATAGCACCATCTGGCTGGCTTGGACAGCATCGGTCACTGGTGGTCAGGTGATCAGTATCGACCGCGACCCACAGAAACAGGAACAAGCCGAGATGAATTTGCAGCGTGCAGGGTTACGCGATGTGGTTGAGCTGAAATGTGGCGATGCAACACAGATCGTTGCAGGCCTTCCCGGTCCCTTTGATTGTGTCTTCTTCGACGCTGATCGATATAGTGCGCCAGAACAGTTGGCCTTCCTTCTTCCGAAGTTGACTCCAGATGTCCTCCTGCTCGCTGACAATGTGCTCTCGCATCCCCAGGAGATTGCTGTATACCTCAGCGCAGTAGAAGCACTGCCGCTCTTTGACAAGGTCATTCTTCCCATCGGGAAAGGATTGAGTATTGCATACCGATCACGCGCAGAAAGTTAATGTTTTGCATGTATTTCGCATGAAATAGTCGAGGGCATTTCCTAACGCAGAATCTCTTCTAGGGAGCATTTCGCAACGTTGGGGCCACTCGTGGAAGCCTTTGAGCACTTTTGCCACATTACCAACAATTTCGCGGCAGGTTGGTTTCGCTGCTATGACATCGTGGGATGACCGCGTACCGACCATGACTTGGAGCATTGTTTCGGGGTCGCGCGCGTCCATGAACGTCGCGCTACAGGCCGACGAGGAGCGATTCCTGGAGTCGTCGTGCGTGGCTCGGTGCGCGTCATGACCGCCGTCACCTGCACCAAACAGGTCTTCTCAGTGGAGGAGCTGCGGCCCAGGGATGATCAGCGCTGGTGCGACCTGCGGCGGCCACTCCACCAACGAGAGGAAACGTGCCGACACCAGTGGCGTTTCCGCAAACACCCTGCCCCCTATTTAGCTGAGGTTGAAGCTCATTTACTCCAGTGAAGTTTTCCGTTCAGCCTTTTTTTAGCCGATATCCGAACCCGACCACGCCCTGGCTTGGTCACTCCATACTGTGCTCGTATACGGTTGATGTGACCAATGCTGACCTCTGTTCCAAAGGTGGTCTTCAGCTCCACTTGCAGTTGGCTGGAAGGGATCTGCGGGTCTTTGGTACATATCTCAACGAGCCACATCTGCACTGGCTTGGTTATCTTGTAAGAATGACCATGACGATCATCTAAAAAAGCTGAGGCGGCTTTCTCCTCATTGCGAGCCAGTTGGATCAGGCGGTAGGCTGTGGAGCGAGAAATCTTCAACTGACTCTGAGCAACTGCGGCCTGCCACGAGTGGCCAGCAAACATGGACTCAATGAGTTGCAAACGTGCAGTACGATCAGGGCGGTCTTTCATTCCGTTCGTCCATCCTTTGGGAGATCTTTCAGAGCTGATCCGAGAAAGATCTCCTCATCCTTCTTGGCGAGAAAATTGAGCCAGGTGTGGGCAGAGTCCGCCACATCAGGCCAGCATTCCACGAGAGAGAAATGGGCTTCCCAAAGCAAGGCTTCAAGCTCTTCAGAGGTGTAGCGAGCGAAGAAGCGCTCGACACCAGCAAATCTGCTCTCCTTCTCCCAGGTTTCGTCCCGCCCTTCCAGAAGGCTGAGATAGAGCATCCCTTCTGGGACGAGGACGCGCTGCATCTGGCTCAATGCGGTCGTAGCTTGCGCTTTGGGGAGATGGAAGAAGGAAGAGCAGCACCAGATGCCCTCAAAGGAGGCTGGAGGGAAGGTCAACTGGCACATATCCATCTGCCCTAACTCCCCTCGTACACGCATGCGTGCTTGGGTCAGCATTTCGTTGGAGATATCAATGCCTGTGATGTGAAAACCCTGGGCTTCCATCCAGGCCATATGATAGCCAGGGCCACACCCGACATCCAGCATTCGCACTGTGGGGGCAGGTGCGAGAGAAAGTGCGTTCCAAGCTCAGCAGCGCGAGCGGGCATCGCGGAAGTGAGTGCTGCATACCGATCAGCAATCTGATCATAGGCAGCTTCTACTTGTTGGCGCAGTGCAGGATAGTTCTTTTCTGGTTCTGGCTTTTGCACTTCCATGTTGCTCCTTCTGTATGATCGGGGATCAATCCCCGATCAGGGGAGCCCTCACCCTTCTGCTGCGCCGTATTGTATCATCCTGACCTATCTCAGTCTAGATATGCAATGCTCAAAAAGGTACACTCCCTGATGAAGATAACATCCCTGCTCGCGCTTCTCATTCTTGATGTGCAGACGCCCGACTGGCGTGAAACCCTGTCTTTACCACATAGGAAGCAATGATGATTGTGAGAAGAAGGACTCAGGTCAGGCCAAGTTCGTGGGCTTTGAGTTCGGCCTGGGTGCGGTCGCGAACGCCGAGCTTGCTGAAGATACTGCTGAGCTGATTTTTCACCGTACCTTCGGCGAGGAAGAGCTCTTCGGCGATCTGGCGGTTGGAGGAGCCGCGCGCGAGCAGGGTCAGGATCTCGAGTTCGCGGTCCGTGAGATGTTCGGGTCCGGGACGGGTTGGAGTGAGGGAATGAGATGAGAGGAGAGAGGAAAAGATGTTATGGGCAGGATCTGGTTGGAGCAGGACCTGGCCCTGGGCGGCTATGCGGATCGTGGCGGCGAGCTGTTCGGAAGTAACATCTTTGAGCAGGTAGCCGAGCGCGCCAGCCTGCAGACCGGTATGAATCAGCTCCACATCGTCGAAGGTTGTCAGAATAATGATAGAGGCAGTGGGCCAGCGTTCTTTGATGGCTCGGGTAGCGGCAATGCCATCCATGCGGGGCATGCGGATATCCATCAGCAGCACGTCTGGGGACTGTTGCTCAGTGTAGAGTTGTGCGATAGTGCTCAGAGCAGTCTCGCCATCGCGGGCCGTGCCAACCACCTCGAAGTCTGGCTCCATCTCCAGGAGCTTGCGGAAGCCCTCGCGTACAAGGGTCTGGTCGTCAACAATAAGGACGCGGATAGGTCTCGTCATGGTTGGTTCTTCCATCAGATGATATGAAAAATTGGTTAAATGTTCGACAGTGGTTCTCGATCTCTTTATCTCAGCTTGCTTCTTCTGCCTCTTTTTGCCTTTTCTCATGTCAGATGCTCTGTTACCAGCGAGATTTTCGGAGGAATACCAATGTGAGGGAGACCCGGTAATTATCTCTCAACAAATTTCTCCAGCGGGCCTAAAGAACCTTGTTGCGTGGTCGCATCAGACGCTCGCTTATTTGCGCGGTAATCTGGCGAGGTATGAAACGCGGGGAGAGCGTTTGCAGAGTGTTCGCGAATCCGTCCACGACCGAGTTTCGCCCTTGTTCGATTGCTCGTAAAGCCGTGGCAACGACCTGTTCAGGCATCCGCGTACCGCCAACCCTGGCTTCCTCGGCACCTACCACGTCAAAAAAGGGGGTTGCGGTTGAGCCTGGACAGAGTGCTAGCACCCGTAGCCCGCGTTTACGATACTCTGCCCAGAGAGCCTCGCTAAAGGAGAGCACAAAGGCTTTGCTGGCACCATATACAGCCATATAGGGAACCGGCTGAAAGGCCGCTGTGGAAGAGACATTGATGATCACGCCTTCCCCTCGCTCAAGCATGGCGGGAATGAGCGCGTGAGTAAGATCCACAATAGAGACAATATTCAATATTGCCTGCTCATGGTCACGTGCAGGCGAAAGGGTTTCAAAGTAGCCATGGGTAGCGAACCCGGCATTGTTCACCAGAATATCAATTTGCAGGTCGCTTTGTTGAATGTTTTGCGCCAGTTGGAGAGCGGCTCCCTCCTGGCCGAGGTCGACTGGCAAGACATGCGTTCGGATCTGGTGTTTCACGGCGCATTCAGCAGCCAGTGCCTGGAGCTTATCTTCTGAACGCGCTGTCAGGAGCAGATTGACACCTCGTGCTGCAAGCACGCGAGCAAAGGTTGCGCCAATTCCTGTAGAAGCGCCAGTGATTAGCGCGGTTTTTCCCTGAAAATCAAACATATCCGTGATCTCTTTCCTTTGTTATTCCCCAGCTTCGTTCTCTTTCTCAGAGGACAGATCAAGAGTGGCCTGTGTGGCCTGTATCCAATGCAGCTCAAAACGGAGCTTTTGCAGGCCAAAATCCAGAGTAAGAAGCCAGTAAGGTAGGTCAAATTGAGCTTGAAAGGCTTCCGCGTATACCTGCGCCCTGCCAGGAACTTCCTGCTCGAAATGTTGAATCATCTGCTGCAGCTCAATAGCACGTTGCTCCAACACCTGTTTGAACTGCTCTTTGCGCAATTCAGCGCCAAAAAAGATCTGACCCAACCACGCCTCGTGACTCTGCGCCAATGCTTGCGGCGTCGCCAACCAGCCCTGTAACGCCTCACGCCCTTTCTCAGTAAGGTGGTAGACCTTTTTATCCGGCAGATTCTCCTGAACAATTTGCTCGATCCGCACCCAACCGGCCTCATGCATTTTGT
>JAFMRP010001191.1 GCA_017354095.1 Ktedonobacteraceae bacterium | reverse complement strand
AACGCCCAGCTTTGAAGGGAAATACTATCAGTTGAAGGAGGCGTATTGCGAGCCCAAGCCTATTCAGAAGCCCTACCCCCCCTTTGTGATTGGAGGGAGTGGAGAGAAGTTGACACTGCGCATTGTGGCACAGTATGCTTCTATCTGGAACTTTGCTGGCGGGACGACCGATGAATTCAAGCACAAAATGGCGGTGCTGGACGAGCACTGTGCCGCGATTGGTCGCGATCCCAACAGTATCCAGCGTTCGGTGCAGCTTGTCGTTAACTACCAGGACTGGGAGGAGACGCGCCAGCGTTTCCGCAGCTTCATTGAGGCCGGTGCCAACCACGTCATCGCCAACCTGCGCCCGCCCTATCCCGAACGCGTGGTCCATAAAGTCGTCGAAGAGGTAATCGAGCCGATTACCAGAGGCTAGGCGACAGGTCACGTTCTATACAGGTTATATAGAAGATATTCAGAACATTGCGGCACGTCCTGATGGGGGCGTGCCTTCTTGTCATATATGCTATCATTGTTTTTTAATAACCGGAAAGAGGCGCCATTGGGCGCAGCAGGGCATTCCAAGCGAGGTATCAATTGCAAGACGAGCAACCATTTCCCAACGAGATGCGTACTATACGTGACTTCCAGGAGTTCCACCAATGGTTGGATGAAAAAAACCACTTCAACACCGACCTTTTCCTGAATGCGATGTTGTTGAGCGGAGAGGTTGGCGAGGTTGCCCAGGTGCTAAAAAAGATCCACTTTATGGTCGATCCCAGCCGCAGCGACGGGGAGGTACAATCGCTCGATGAAGCTCTGAGCAGCGAGCGAGAGAACCTGGGGCAGGAGCTAGCCGACTGCCTGGCATATATCTTCAAGCTGGCCAACTATACCGGCGTTGATCTCCAGGAAGCCTATCTCAAAAAGATGCACAAAAACCTTGCCCGTACCTGGAAATACTCGCGCAAGCAGCAGTAGCATTGAGTCGCGGCAGAGAGCAGGTACCCAAGCGTGCTGATGTATGGGCAGAAGCCGGGCATAGGGCAGGTGGTGAAGTTGTTGCGCATGCGCTAAGGGACATCTGGCGTTTGCTGGTAGATTTTGTCGGTCACCAGGGGAGAGCGCAGCATCAAGGTTTCGGCGGGCGTCTTCACCTCGACGATGCGGTGATATACGCCAATAGGGAAGCAGCAGAACTCGCGCGGGCCGATCGTGAAGAGTTCTCCCTCGACCTCGACGATCAGGCTACCGCGCAACACGATAAAGCATTCATCGCTGGCCTGATGAGCGTGAGGGATGGGTTCAGCCCATCCGTCATTGGTGTTGTGATACCAGATCCAGAGCCGTTCGGATTGAAACCCGACGTCGTCGGGCGGCATGCGGCCTGAGAGCAGTGTCGAAAAATCGGGCAGCGGGCGATGATGAAAGCGCGCCATATGTACACACTCCTTGTGGCTGGTGGTGTGGCTCGCAGCGGAGTCTGAGCCTGTATTATAGGGACGATTGCTGGATAGCGGCAGTCACCACTGTGTTTTGCAGGTGCACGAGAGATCGATCAGAGTAGTATGGACGGCACCAGGACGAAGTAGAAAAATCCGTGCAAAAAAGCTTCACAAAGCTTCACACGGCTTCCCAGGCCGATTCAGAAGCTTCACACAAGCTTCACACAAGCTTCATAAGCTTCACAGCCGCTTCTAGAGCGGCTTCGGCAGGATTTTTCGCATTGGATACGAAAATGACATAGTCATGCATGTGCATATTATTATGTTATGACCGCTTGTAGCGATGGGTCTAGCTGGCCACCGCTCGCGCCGGATGGCAGCGCTCGATGTCGTGTCGGGAGTTGACACCTGCGTCGAGCGCTGCACGCCAGCGATGGGGCGTTGCTAATCAAAGGGCTCACGGCTGGTTGTGGCAGTCGTGTGGAGCGGTGGCGGTATCCCTGGTGCCGAGGTCGTCGGAGCGTCCGGCTGCAAGGCGGGACCATTGGGCGGTGGGACGTCCGTCGGTGCGGAACTGTTCGCCAGTGTTTCCCCACCGTTGTGGCCAACCGACGGGCGAGTCTTCCCAGGTCTCCTGCCGACCGTACACGGTCATGTCTAACAGCCCGTAGCTGGGGGCCATCGTCTCCACGCCGCGGCCAGTGGTCCAATAGGTCTCGAACACGCGGTCGCCTTGCCGCAGGTAGCACACCAGCATACCGAACCAGCGCCCGGCGAGCAAGGCATCGGCGGAGTCTTGCGCCGAGTACCAAGGGACGTCCCACCCCATGAAGTCGTGGTAACGGGCGCTCTCCTCGTAGGGGCCCTGACAGAACGTGGCGTAGGTGACATCGCGGGAATGCAGGTAGGACAGCTCGCGAACCTGACCGTTGAAGAAGGTGCAGCCCTCGCACTGGG
>JAFMRP010001190.1 GCA_017354095.1 Ktedonobacteraceae bacterium | reverse complement strand
GTAGCCGCGGTAGATTCCTTGCAGACGGCCTGGGCGCAGCCAGACGCAAAAGCGTCGTTGGCCGTCTGGACAAGAGACTCGGCGTTGGCGGGCTGGACAAGAGGTCGGCGAGAAGGAAGCCGATTTTACCTGCTGCGGCCGATTGGCTCGGGATGCAATGAAGCGAAGTTATGCGCTAACAGGCTTTTCCTTGTGGTACACTAATCAAAGTTCGGATTGAAACCGCTTTGAAAACGAGGTAGCTTTATGAGTGACACGCAAGTTAAGGAACAACAACCCGCCCCCGACTTTACCCTGCCCGCCATCGGCAGCGACGACGTAGTCAAAAACGGCCAGGTGCAATTAAGCGCCCTTAGAAATCACGTTACGGTGCTTTACTTCTACCCAAAAGATGACACCCCCGGCTGCACCGCCGAAGCGTGCTCGTTCCGCGACGCCAATCACGAAATGCAAAAGCGCGGAATTGTCGTATTGGGTGTGAGTGCCGACGATCTTGCTTCCCACCAGCAGTTCGCCGAAAAATACGGCCTGCCTTTCCCACTCCTGGCTGATACCGATACAACAGTTTCGCAGCTCTACGGAGTATGGAAAGAGAAAAACATGTACGGTAAAAAGTATCTGGGGGTCAATCGCGAAACCTTCCTCATTGATAAAGAGGGCATTGTGCGTAAAGCCTGGTCGAAAGTCAAGGCAGATGGACACGCTCAAGAGGTCCTGGATACCATCGAGTCGTTAGGTCTCTAAGCCGATCTGGCCCCGCTGGAGCAATTCTATTAAGATGGAAGCTCCACGAGCATCGTCCTTGCCGCCCGGTAGAGTTGCCCCAGGCCGTTCTCCACGGCCTCAGCATTAAATTGGGGCTTCCATACGAGCTCGGCCAGAGAGTCGCTAATGACAAATGCTGCCGCCAGGTCAACCTCGCGGTACTGCGCAACTGCGAACAGAGCGGCAGCTTCCATCTCAACGGTCATGGTCCCTTCCTGCTGGTACTGGCGAGCCTCGGCTACCGTTTCCCGGTAAAGTGCGTCAATTGTCCAGGTAGTCCCCAGTATGGGCATATGCCCTCCCTGTTCTAGCGACTCCACAAGCTGTGTCGTTAACCACTCCGAAGGGAGGGCATATTTCGCAGGCTCCAGGTAGTGATGGGAAACACCTTCATCACGAATAGCGCGGTTACAAACAACAATATCGCCAACGCGCGTCGTGGGCTGAAGCGTTCCAGCGAGACCAATACTGAGAAACCTGCGTACCCCCAGAGCTATGAATGTTTCCAGTGCGGTCGTAGCTGCTGGCGCCCCTATTCCGAAACCACCATAGATGCCCACCTTCCCATCCGTGCTTTTGAGCACATGGAAATCATAAGGTATGGCCTCGATACGTTCGGTTTCTTCCCGGGCCATAATGTGACGTAGTAGCCGTTTTTGGTAGCAGAAAATGATACCTTGTGGCATCGATAGATCAGGGAGAAGCTGCTGTTGCCGTAGGTAATCAATGTAATCCTGAGGATGGAAACAGGCATCATGCGCGTATTTGCCGGTGAAATTCGGAAAGGCCATGAACGATGCTCCTTCGTGCATAGAGGATGGTTCGGCTTTGCCTCCGCCACTATAGCACGAAAAACGGCATACTGCAATCTGGCATCCTTCAGCCCGCCGTCCTGGCTTATCGTTGATAAGGAAGACAACCGCTAGAGCCATGTGGTAGTCTTCAATTATGCGCTACTCTCTTTGGCTATTCTGAGGAGCAAGAGCATGAGCTTTGATTGGAAACAGTATACTCCTGGCGAAGGAGCAGCCGTCATCACCACCATTGATGCCCATGCGGCAGGCGAGCCGCTGCGTATCATTACAGGTGGATTGCCTCCTGTGCTGGGCACGACCATGCTGGAGCGGCGGCGCTACCTGCAAGAGCATCTCGATGATGTCCGGCGCCTCCTGATGTGGGAGCCACACGGCCACTATGACATGTATGGTGCGGTGCTCACGCCGCCGGTCACTCCCGAGGCCGATCTGGGAGTGCTCTTCATGCACAACGAAGGCTACAGCACCATGTGTGGCCATGGCGTGATTGCCCTGGTGACCACGCTCCTGAAAACAGGCGTAATAGCCGCGAAGGGACCGCGCACCCCCATCAATCTTGACACGCCCGCAGGGCTGGTATGCGCTACGGCCCACCTCGACAGTCGGGGACAGGTGGAGCGCGTCTCCTTCCTGAACGTTCCTTCGTTTCTGTATGCGCGCGACGTCGAGCTTGATCTGCCAGCCTATGGGAAGCTGTCCGTAGATATTGCCTTTGGTGGCGCCTTTTACGCCGTTCTTCCGGCTGAGCAAGTAGGATTGCAGGTGACGCCACAACAGACAGCCCAACTGGTGGCAGCTGGTGAAG
>JAFMRP010001189.1 GCA_017354095.1 Ktedonobacteraceae bacterium | reverse complement strand
TTTCCAGGCCTGGAGGATTTCCTGATCGGAGACTGCCACGGCGGCTCCTCCAGATTCTCGAATAGCTTTATAGGCATGATAGCCGCTGACACGGTGGCTGAGCGGCGGAGCCACATTCGGCTGGACCTGATCCAGGACTGCGGGGACTTCCTGTTTCGCCTTCCAGGCAGTGGCCAGCGAAGCGGCGCCGCCTGGCTGAACCGCAAACATACGCGGAAGGTTCTGGATAAAGCCGAGCTCTTTAAAGATCGTAAAGCCCTGCCAGATGCCGAACAGGTTGGTGCCAGTGCCTGTTGGTACAAAAACGGCAGCCGGGGCTCGCCAGCCCAGTTGCTCACAGATTTCGAACGCGGTTGTTTTGTCGCCATCGCTCTGAAACGCCTGCACGTTATGGATAAATGACCAGCCATAGCGGGCTTCGATACGATCAGCGAGGGCCTGGAGGGTGCCCAGGTCTCCTACTGTCGTAACCACACGTGCGCCGTAGGCACTGATCTGCACATATTTTTCAACATTGACCGCAGCCCCCTGCGCAGCCTGGCCAGCTGAACCGAGCAGAAGCACCAGCGCGGGCGCTCCGGCCTTCGCGGCGAGCGCAGCCAGGGCCGAGCCGATATTACCAGAAGTCAGGCAGGCCAGACCGCGGGCACCACGTTCCAGAGCAACGCACGAGGCAACGCCAATGGGGCGATCCTTAAAAGAGCCGGTTGGATTGGTGCCTTCCACTTTCATGGCGAGCAGGTGGCCTTTGCTGCTCTCTGGAAGACGTGTCAGGTGAGCCAGGCGCGTGCCACCAGCGCCCAGATCGATGCGCCAGGCAGGATCGGTTACTGGAAGGAGTTCGGCGTAGCGCCAGAGGCCTGCCGGGCGCCGCGCCAGTTCATCTCGATCCAGGCGATGTTTCAGGGGTGCCAGATCGTAGCGCACAGCCAGCGTTTCGTTCAAAGCGCTCTCTTCGCCGCTGTGGACACAGTGGGAACAGGTGCTGGCTTGAGTCAAGGGGTACTCCGCTCCACAAAACGTGCAGTAGGTGGCTATAGCGTACATAGCTTGACCTCCTTATGATAGGCTGCTGTTGTCGGTACTGATTTGTTTATTTATGGGCGTACGGCGGTGCCATCGGGAGCGCGGGTCAGCGTCCAACCCGGAGGGCCATCACTGCATGGATAGCGGGCAGCGGCCTTTTCGTTGAGGTCGATTCCCAGGCCCGGCTTGTCATTTGGGTAGAGATAGCCATTGCGCTCTTCGGGAATGCCGGGGAACACCTCCTGGACCGCCTCGGGGAAGCGTCCGCCCCATTCTTGAACACCAAAATTTGGCGAACTGAGGTCCAGGTGCAAGTTGGCCGCATGCCCTACGGGGGAAGTGTCCCAGGGGCCATGCCAGGCCGTACGCACACCAAATGCTTCAGCCAGTGCTGCCAGCTTCTTCGCTGGCGTGATGCCACCAATCTGGCTGACGTGAACGCGGATAAAATCGATCAGGCGGCGGGTAATCAGTGGTATCCATTCATGAGGGTTGTTGAACAGTTCACCCATCGCGATGGGAGTCGCGCACTGCTGGCGCAGCATCGTAAACCACTCATTCTGCTCAGGCGGCAATGGATCCTCCAGAAAGAAGAGGCGATAGGGCTCAAGCTGTTTCGCCAGGCGAATCGCTTCGATAGGTACCAGACGCTCGTGGACGTCGTGCAACAGTTCAACGTCGTAACCCACCTTTGAGCGCATATATTCAAACAGCACCGGGATGCTGCGGGCGTAGGTATCAGGGTCGAAATAGACGCCGGGCAGCGCGCTATCTGGGGAGGGACGGCTCACGCCCTGGCTGTCGCCGCCATAGCCGCCAAGCTGGACGCGTATGTAATGATAGCCCTGTTCGACGAACTGCTGCACACGCTCAAGGACTTCAGCGTGATCGCGTCCGTTTGCGTGCCGATAGACGGCAGCACCTTCGCGGCACTTACCGCCAAGGAGCTGGTAGAGTGGCATTCGGGCCAGTTTGCCTTTGATATCCCACAGGGCCTGGTCAACGCCGGAGATCGCATTATTGAGGACAGGGCCGTTGCGCCAGTATGAGTTCTGGTACATTGTCTGCCAGAGATCCTCGATGCGCTCGGCATCTTTACCGATCAGAAAAGGCTTGAGATATTCGTCGACGGCGGTTCGTACGACCGTGTGACGCTGTGTGAAGGTCGCGCAGCCCAGGCCGTACAGGTTGGGTTCTGATGTTTCGACTTTCACGATAACCAGGCGATTTGCGCCATCTGGCATAGTGAGGATGGCGCGTACATCGCGAATGGTGATAGCCATGAGATATGGGTCTCCTTAGTGTGTCTATTCACATGCACTCTTCTCGCCGCCTACGGCGGCTCGCAGGGGAGAGAAAGAACT
>JAFMRP010001188.1 GCA_017354095.1 Ktedonobacteraceae bacterium | reverse complement strand
AGTATTTCTCGCTTTTTTTTAGCTTCTATTTCGTACATGTTTTAGCCATTGCCGGTGGCGGCATCTTGATAGTGGGTCAGCCATTGGGTGAGCAACTCGTTGACGACCTGGCCAGAAGGGACCTGGACCGAGACATAGTCGCTGCGAATGCTCGCATTGAGCGCGGGCGAGGCAAACAGGTTATCGCTAGTTTTATCGTTGATATGCACATTAGAATGCGTGGGGCGTAAGCCATAGCGCAGCACCTGCCGCTGCTGGGCCTCGCTGAGCAGGAAATCGCGCAGGGAGCGCGCGGCGTCCAGTGTCTCCTGGTTGGTCCAGGGGCCCTTTAGAAAAACGAAGGGGTGGTCACTGACAATATTGACGTGGGGATAGTAGAGCAGCAGGCGTTGAGACTGGCGGCGCCGCACCTCATCCTGCGAAGTGAGCACCAGATTTTCGTAGGTGGCAGTGATATCGTAGGCTCCCGCGCCTTTCAGGATCACCTCTCGCTCCAGGTAGGTGCCGCTGCTATGGCCAAAGGCAGTGACGGCATCCTCAAAGACTTTCAGGTAGGCCAGGAACGAGGGATCATCCACATCGTCGACGCTCAGGCCCTGCGACTTCTGATGGAAGGCATAGGCCATCAGCGTAATCGTCAGTAAGCCGCTATTGGACTCATCGGGACGGGTCTGGCCGAGGCTCACCCGCTGCCATTCCGCGGGGCCTCCCAGGTCTGTCCAGCCATGTTCCGCGTGTAGAGCGGCAGAGAGCGTATCCCAATCGATGCGAGAGAATTTGTTCAGCAGGACCCTGGCGCGATCTTCCCAGATGGCAAAGACCAGCGGGCTCAGCACCAGCGGTTGAAGGTCATTGGTCACGATACTCTGGCCGCCATGCTGGCGCTGCCACTCGCTGTTCAGCCGGTTGACCTCCAGCGAACTGGCGGGACTCCAGGCGACCGGCTTCACCTCGCCACTGAGAATGCGGCTCGTCAGATCGAGTGATCCGCTGGTAGCGGGCTGGACGCGGATATTTTTATTGTTTCGCCTGGAAGCGTCGCTATTATGAAAGGCCTCCAAGGCGGCGGCGAGCCAGGTATCCTTCTCCGTGCTATAGACAAAGTCGAGGGGGACGTTGGGTCCGATGATCGCGGGGGCAAACTTCTGGTAAGCAAAGGCGCCCCCTGCCACTGCCGCCGTCGCCGCGACGCCGCCGATCAGCAGTTTGCGGCGCGAAAAGCGAGAGGGCTGCTGTGGCGTTACGGGCGGGTGAGCGACCTGAACCTGGCCCGCCGTCGCCGCTGGTACAGCCGAGGTCGGGGCCTGGCCAGCGATAGGTGCTGGCGGTGGTGGAGACGAAGGTTGTTGAGCAACGTAGCCGCGGGGCGGCAGTGGTCTTCCCGGGCTCTGGCTGGCCAGGATGGCCTGGCGAAAATCGGTGGCGGATTGAAAGCGCTTCCCCGGCTCCTCCTCCAGCGCTTTGAGAATAATTTTCTCGGTCGCCACGGAAAGGTGAGGATTTAACTGGCGCGGCTTCTGGAACAGCGTGGGATGTAAACGGCGCGCCGGGGCATCGGGCGGCACCTCATGAGTGAGCAGGTCATAGAGCGTCGCGCCGAGCGCATAGATGTCGGAGCGGGCATCGCTCTGGCCGCGGCCGTACTGTTCGAGCGGAGCATAGCCACGTGAGCCGAGCGCCGATGTATCCTTCGCCGCCGCCGCATTGAAAGCGCGCGCGATACCAAAATCGATCAACTTGATCTGGCCGCGCTGGTCCAACATCACATTGGACGGCTTCATATCGCGAAAGATGATTGGAGGATTCTGTCCATGCAGATACTCCAGCACATCGCACAACTGGAGCGCCCAGTCCATGACGCGCGGCTCGTCCAGCGGAGCATTCGCATCTTCCTGCACCTTCTCCAGCGTTTTACCTTCAATAAACTCCATCACCAGGTAAGCTTTGTTGCCCTCTTCAAAGAAATCGCTCACCAGGGGCAGATTGGGGTGTCGCAGTGCCACCAGCAGATGCGCCTCGCGGCGGAAATCGCTCAGGGCACTCTGTTTCTCGGCGGGCCTCAGATGTGAATCGCTCATCTCCTTCACCGCCACGGTATGCTGACCCTGAAAATGCTCATCGCCGGCCTCATAGACCGCGCCAAATCCGCCCTTCCCGACCAGGCGTAGAACGCGGTAGCGTGCGCTCAGCAGCGTCTGAGGCTGGAGGGCACCTGTTACACGCGTCATAGCAGACAGCGTCGGCGGAACCATAGTGGGAGGAGTAGAGGAAGAGGACACAACCGTTGAAGCGGCGACATTCGCCAGGAGATGAGCGCCACACTGAGAGCAGAACTGGTCACCAGCAACGTTGTGTGTGCCACAATGGCTACAAATCATATATATCACGCGG
>JAFMRP010000258.1 GCA_017354095.1 Ktedonobacteraceae bacterium | reverse complement strand
ACACCTCAGGATCTTTATTGCCGGCGAAAAAGGGCAGCACCAGCACTTCGCCCGGTGGAACATGGACGCCGCTGAACTCGACCTCTTCGCGCACGATGCGTGGCCGACCGCCCGCGCCCAACAGGGTAATGCGTAGAATCTCTTCGATCGCGGACGCCATGGCTTTTTCATCATCGACGCGCGCCTTCAGCTGTTCCAGCAGGTCCGGGCGTTGGAACAGCACAAAAGCGGAATTGGTAAAGCTTGTGCTGGTCGTCTCAAAACCGGCGGCGATCAATCCCAGCGCGAATGAGAGCATTTCCTGCTCCGTCAGCACGTCGTCGCCCTGTTCACGGTTCTTCACCAGCATCCCCAGGACGGTATTGCTGGGATTGGCCCGTTCTTTCTCGATCAAGGGAGAGATATACTGCACCATTTTCTGCCAGCGTTCCTGCTGCTCTTCGGGGGTAGCAGTGCGTGAGAGCAGGTCGCGTCCCCATTCGCGGAAGAGCTTCTCGTCTTCATAGGGGATACCCAGCAGGTCACAAATGACGGCCATTGGTGTTTTGATCGCGTAGTCCTCATAGAGATCGGCCGGCGGCCCCTTGCGCTCCATCTCATCGATCAGCCGATTGGTGAGCGCGACCACTCCCGGGCGCATCTCGTTGGCGTGCTTGACGGTGAAGGCCTGTGTGACCAGGCGGCGAATCTGGTTGTGGCGCTCAGGCGTCACGGTAAAGAGCGAACCCTCGCGTACACGGGGCGAGACTTCCTGGCGTGGCACATCGCCATCTGAGCGCAGAATGCTGCCACAGCGCCGCGCGTCATTGGCTGCCTTAGCGATATCTGCATGGCGAGTCAATAGAAGCGCCTCACCTCCGTATGGCATCTTCACACGCGCTACCGGGCACTTTGCTTGTAACTCCGTATACTCTTTGGGTAGTTCCAGACTATGATCGGCCAGCGGAAATGGGAAATGGGGCGGTGCATCCTGCTGCCCACCCTGCACCTGGACATTGACGTCCTGTTCGTTACTCATAAGGACTCTCTGCTCCAATCTAGCTTGTACCTGTTTTTTTACCACTACCTCGCTAAAATGAGGAAATCTTCCTTCGCACGTGAGAGCACTCGTTCACGGGCGGTGTTAAGCAACGCGCCCAACATTGTTTGTGGTGTATCAGATCTCCTGGTCATTTTCGACAACGACGAGTTCTGATGCGTTCGCTTCGTCCTCAATGGTGAAGACCTGAGCTGGACAGAGATCGACCGCCTGCCGCACGTTTTCCAGCAGCGCCAGAGCGGGCCGCTCGTTGAGCACGTGAACGGTGCCATCGCTATCTCGCTGCTCAAAAACGTCGGAGCAGGCAAGCACGCAGTTTCCACCCGAGATACACTTCTGGGTATACGCGATTACGCGCACGTCATCGCCTCCTTTCTGATATGTTATGTTGACATAGGTAATGATAACATATCAGAAAGGCAGTGGGCAAGATGATGAGAGGGAAAGCCCTGCCTCCTTTTAATAACTAAGGGCCATTATTTGATCGATGGTTCTGTGGAGCCAAGAAACCATTCTCTCTTTCGCAACGTGTTACGACGGGGAGCAAATACACAAGTAAAAGAAAGAGAGGAAGAGGATGGGAAGCATCAACGCTTCGGCCAGTGGGCAATTCACGATCGGTGGAGACCTCACCGTGAATCGTCTTGGGTATGGTGCTATGCGTATCACCGGGCGGGGTATTTGGGGAGAACCAGACGATCGTCAGGAGGCACTGAGCACGCTGAAACGTCTACCGGAACTTGGCGTGAATTTTATCGACACCGCTGATAGCTATGGCCCTGAGGTCAGCGAGAATCTGATCTGCGAGGCGCTTCATCCTTATACTGGCCTGGTTGTGGCTACCAAGGGCGGCCTGGCCCGCCACGGACCGGATATCTGGGTACCTCTTGGACGGCCCGAATACCTTCGCCAGTGTGTGCTGATGAGCTTACGCCGCCTCCGCCTGGAGCGTCTCGATCTGTGGCAATTGCACCGTATTGATCCGAAGGTCCCACGAGACGAGCAGTTTGATGTGATCAAGCAGATGCAGCAAGAGGGCCTGATCCGGCACGTGGGGCTGAGCGAGGTAAAAATTGAGGAAATTCAAGCAGCGCAAAAATTCTTTCCCGTAGTAACGGTGCAGAATCTGTACAACCTCGTAACTCGCCAGAGCGAGGATGTACTCGACTATTGCACGCGCACCAATATCGGCTTCATCCCCTGGTTCCCGCTGGCGTCGGGGAGTCTTGCGCAGCCCGGTTCAATGCTCGAAACGATTGCCAAAAAGAACAACACAACACCAGGTGGAGTGGCGCTTGCCTGGATACTCAAGCGCAGCCCGGTTACGCTCCCAATTCCAGGTACGAGCAATGCCAGGCACCTGGAAGAGAACATTGCAGCTGCGAGCATCACACTGAGTAACGAGGACTTCGAGGCGCTCGACATACTTGGGAGACGAGAGGCACAAATGACCGCACATGCTATATAGAACTCCAGTGGTATCGCAGAAAGATCCGTGACGGATCCCTTGCATGAGAGCGAGATGGCTCACGAAGCGGGAGGAAGTGTCACCATGCCGTTACCTGAAAGACCATCCCTGCGGTCACATGATGCTTCGGTGAAAACGATCCTGGTGGTCGAGGATGACCGCATCACGAGGAAGCTCCTCTGTTCGATCATCGAAGATGAAACCCCGCACCGTGTGGTGCCAGCTTCTGATGGTGCGCAGGCTCTGAACGTCGTTCGAACGATCCAGCCAGATCTTTTGGTGCTCGACTATCTTTTGCCGGACATGAACGGTGTCGAGCTCTATAGGCAACTATGTCAGATGAAACACACGAGCGCTGTCCCAACCATTTTTCTCACCGTCGTAAGAGGGGAGTTTCCAGATCTGCCAGATCCTCGCACCTGGGTGATCAGAAAGCCGTTCCAGCTGGAAGACTTCCTCGCGATGCTCACTCACGCTCTTGAATCCCTGTAAAGTTGACAGCCCAATTGACAGTATCACCACTGAATAAAATTCCCTGTAATTCCCTTGACCTGGAGTGGACTCCAGGTTGTATAGTTCGGGCATGGAAAGTGAATTCTCGATCCAACACGTTGCTCAACTGACGGGACTCTCGATCGACACCTTGCGCTACTATGAGCGCATCGGGTTGCTTGAAGGCGTCCGCCGCGCACCCAGCGGACATCGCCGCTACCGGCAAAAGGACCTTGAATGGATTGGTCTGCTCATCAACCTGCGCGAAACAGGCATGCCTCTCGCGCAGATGCGTCACCTTGCCCAGCTTCGCCGCCAGGGTGACGCAACGGCAGATGAACGCCTGCTCATCCTGGAACAGCATCAGCGCTCCCTGGAGCAGCAGATGCAGAAATTACAGACGCATCAGCTTGCACTCCAACGAAAGATTGCACAGAAAAAGGCGTTCCTGGCTCAACGAGATGCGACCTGGCATGTCGTCCACGTGCCAGAGGAGCAGGAAGCGGAAGATGAGGCCCTCGATCCAGCGTCAAGGGGCAGAAGAGAAGAGATAAAGAAAAAAGGAAATTTCATGCCAAACGATACGGAGACGCATCTGATTACGACCAACGATCTTGAACTCACCGTCGATGAAGAGGCAGGTTCTTCCACCATGAGGGCTTATATGGCGCGTCCTGCGGCCTCGGGTAGTTATCCCGGAGTGATCGTCGGTTTTGAACTTTTTGGCCTGACTCGCTATATTCGCCGGGTCGTAGAGCGAATTGCACGGCTGGGCTATGTCGTGATCGCACCGGATTTTTATCATCGAACGGCGCCTGGCATTGAATTGGAGGCAACGGCAGATGGTCGTGCCCGTGGTTTTGCCTTGCTTCATCAGTTGACGCGCCAACACGCTTTGAATGACATTCGCGCCACCATGACGTACCTTCGCGAGCGGGAGCAGTGTTCGAAGATCGGCATGGTGGGTTTGAGCGTTGGAGGACATATCGCTTATCTTGCGGCGACCCAATTCGATCTCAAGGCGACGGTCGTCTTTTATCCCGGCTGGCTGACAGTCCAGGACATCCCACTCTCGCAACCCAGTCCGACGCTGACCCTGACGTCTGGCATTGCCCAACACGACGGGTATCTGTTGTTCCTCGTTGGTGAGCAAGATCACCTCATTCCTGGAGAGCAACGTGCAGCCATCGCCAGGGAACTCCAGGCTGCCAGGGTCAGGCACGAAATCGTGACGTACCCCGATGCAGCGCACGGTTTTTTCTGCGATGAGCGAGACAGTTTTCACGCGGCTTCGGCAGACGATGCCTGGCGCCGCATGCAGGCCTTGTTTGCGATGGAGTTCGCTGCTGGTGTGCCGACGGGTGGATAGCATCAACAAAGGGCTACTGGACGGGAAGGTCAGACCCGCCAGTAGCTTCCATTTTCGCGCTGCAACAAGTGTTCACCAATCAGCTGGAATCGTATCCAAATCGAGGTGGAGCATCTGCCAGCCATGATCAGCGCGCTCAAACAGGCAGGAGTGTCCTTCCATCGAGATAACATCGTCAGAGGGGAAGAAGGCCCACATTATCCTCTGGTATTCTTACGGCCAAAAGCCTTTCTGATTCTCGTGGTGACCCCTGCCGTAAAAAGGGGAAAACTCGCGCTTGTTCCATAGCCCAAGATCGCATTCAATTCAGCGGGTGCTTGAGGAAGAGAAAGGGTCTCGTTCTTTCGATGAGAAGATGGACGTTTCTTCTCACCGTGCCGTAGCGCTTTTGGAATATTTGTCTTGTGTCTGGAGTGCCGAGCATGTGATGACATTGTATGTATCTCCTCCAATGGTATCTTGCCGGTCAGATGTTCTCTCTGTTTTTTACGTTTCAAGACCAGAAAAGTTCTCATCTCCCCGAAAATCCCAGTGCTCCATACCTCTCCTATCCTTCTGCGAAACAAAGAGCGACCGGGCGGGGAGACTAGATCCGCCAGTAGCTTCCATTTTCGCGCTGCATCAAGTGTTCACCGATCAGTTCGCGGCGGATCGAGGAGGCATCTTCATGGTGACGCTGGATGAGCTCGTTCACCTGTTTTTCGGTGTAGCGCACTCCATATTCAAATTGGATCGCGAACCATTTGAGCACCACTGAGCGCTTTTTGCGGCTAGCAGGGATCTCCTTGAGTCGTGTGCCTTCAAAGAAATCCTTCAGTACTTTGCGTTCCCAGGCGTCACCCGCTACATCGTCAACCAGTGAGGCCATTTTCTCTGATGAGAGGAGCCCTCTGCTCATCGAGTGCAATGCCTGGGAATCGAGCCAATAGAGATGGGTATTGCCGTCGGGCCGCATTCCCAAAAATTGCGAAAAAGTCAAGGCGCGAGATGGCCCTGCAAGGCCCACGAGTTGCGCAACAAGGTTGGAAGAGTAGCTAACCAGCTTCAAAAGAGGAAAGGAGTGGTTGTAGTTTCGCGCGGGTCTCCACAAGTGGGGTGTAGACCGTGATTTTGAGATCAGGATCGTTGGGAACCTGGAGGGTCACGTGATCGAATTCCAGGTGTCCTGCGACGGGATGCTCCAGAATTTTGCGACCATCCAGCGAACGACTCACCTCATGCTCTTGCCAGCAGCAACAAAATTCGGGGCTGACCTGTTTCAACTCCTCAATGAGTTCCTCGAACCCTGCATCACCGGGATAGCGCGCTCTGGCTGCGCGAAACTCTGCTAACGCCCCACGTACTTTCCGTTCCCACTCGGGGACAGTTCTGCGTATCGATCGACGCGTGAACAGTTGCCAGATCAGATTGCGCGCGTGCGGCGATGACGCTGCAGACGTTGTCGAAATGGCGAAGACGCTATCAGCCGCTTTATTCCACGCCAGGTAATCCAAACGTCGCCCCAGAACATACGCGGGCATCGGATTGAGATCGTCCAGGAGACGTTGGAGCGCAGGACTGATCATTTCCTCGCCAGGGTAGCTCTGAGGAGGAAGGGCTTGTCCGGCGAGCAGAAACAGATGCCGACGTTCGTTGGGTGTCAGCCTGAGCGCTTGCGCCAGACTTTCCAGTACCTGCACCGAGGGATGCACATCACGTCCCTGTTCTAACTCGACGTACCAGGAGAAACCAATATTGGCCAGGTACGCGACCTCTTCCCGGCGTAGCCCTGGCGTTCGTCGGTGGGCACCAGGGGGCAAGCCTACCGAATCTGGAGACAGACTTGCCCGGCGCTGACGTAAAAAATTGGCGAGGGCCTCTCGCTGTTCGTTCTTCTGCATCTCGATTTGCTCCTTATCCTGATGGTCGCAACCCTACGATCAAGAGACTCTGGTTCCAGGATCGCAGAAAGAGCATACTCAAAGAGAGCACCTCGCGTCAAGATGCCGATGGCATCTGACACAAGAACTGCTCCCATCAGGAGGAAAAGTATTCCTCTTGTGTTCACACGATAATGAGAGAGGTGTGTATGTCTCTACAATTTGGCGTGTCCCTGCCGCAAGGCTGGCCCACGAACCCGGCAAGCCCCAAAGATCCCATCGAAGCGTATGAGGCGATGACTCGCGTGGCCCAGATTGCCGATGAGACGGGTTTCGCCTCCGTCTGGCTGGTTGATCATGTCCATACTGCTCCACAACCAACGCAGGAACATCTCTTCGAGTGCTGGACGACCACAGCGGCACTGGCACGCGATACGAAGCGAGTGCGTGTGGGCCAGATGGTAACCTGCAATACCTATCGTAATCCCGCACTCCTGGCCAAAATGGCAAGCACGGTCGATGTGCTGTCGCACGGGCGGCTCAATTTCGGCATCGGGGCTGGTGGTGGGAACGGAAACGAATGGCGTG
>JAFMRP010001187.1 GCA_017354095.1 Ktedonobacteraceae bacterium | reverse complement strand
GAGCAGGCAGATCGGCGCTACAGGCAAGACGGTGCGGCCACAGCTCTATATCGCCTGTGGCATCTCTGGTGCCGCCCAGCATACCAGCGGCATAAGCGAAGCGCAGACGGTTGTGGCGATCAATCCAGATCGCCATGCTCCGATTATCGCGCTGGCAGATCTGGGCCTGCTCGGTGACGCCAACCAGGTCTTATCCCTGGCAGCCTCCATGCTTAAACAGGAGGATTTAGCCGCCGGATAAAGCTGACCGTGGGAACCGATAGCCCGCAGCCAGCCACCTACAAGAGGTGGCTCTACATTTACAATCAATTTGAAGAGATGGAGAACAACTGACACTTTGATGGATATTAAAGGCATTCTTTTTGATTTAGATGGCACATTGGTAAACACTCTCCCCTTATGTATCGAGGCTCTCCGAAACGCATTTCTCCCCTTTAAGGGACGGGCTTTATCTGATGAAGAGATCACAGCTCACTTCGGCCTGAATGAAGAAGGCATCATACGTAATATACTTGCTCAACGGTGGCAGGAAGGGATGGAGGTCTATCTAAGACACTATCAACGGCTACATGAAGAGTGCCGCGAACCATTTGCGGATATGACAACCGCTCTGGAACTACTACGCCAGCGCGGCATTCCGATGGCGGTGGTGACCGGCAAAGGCGTGCAGACCGCGCGTATGACGCTACAATATACTGGTATTGAGCATTACTTTGACAAATGTGAGTTTGGTGAGGTCCACGCAAACGTAAAAAGGGAGGCAATAGGCAGAGTTCTGAAAGCCTGGAAGATTGAGCCAGGGCAGGCGGCCTATATCGGCGATGCTCCCAGTGACATAGTCGAGGCGACTGCCGCCGGAGTTCTGCCTCTGGCGGCTCGCTGGGCTCCAACGGAAACAATCCACAGGCTGACCACTATACAGCCTTTTGTCACCTTCGAAAGCGTGCAAGGCTTTATTGACTGGCTCGATAAAAACGTGGAGCCTCTCCACGAGATGGCTCTACCGCCACATCAGTAGGGTAATGAGGGGACGCAGTAACAATCCTCTCAGTGAAACAGTGAGAAGGGAACACGCATGAAAGCAGCTCTATTTGCCCGCTATGGTGATCCAGATGTCCTACAGATCCAGGAAGTACCAGATCCAACGCCTGGTATCAATGAAGTACTGGTGGCAGTCAAGGCTACCACCGTTAATCGCCTTGACCTCTTCCAGCGTGCTGGCAGCAGGCCGGTTGAGAAACTGCCCTTTACGCCAGGCCTGGAGGCAGCCGGTATTGTCGTTCAGGATGCACATGGCTTTCGCGCCGGAGAGCGGGTTCTGACCACGCGCGCGCCTCTGGCCAGAGGTGGCGGTGGCTACGCCAGCAAGATGGCGGTACCGGCTGAGCACCTGGTACGCATTCCCGACGGTGTTACATTTGAGCAGGCCGCTGCTGCAGGGCTAGCTGCCTCCACCGCCTGGGGTGGCTTATTTGACCTGGGACAGTTGAAGGCTGGTGAACGGGTATTGATCTGGGCAGGTTCAAGTGGTGTTGCTACCAATGGCATTCAATTCGCGAAACATGCTGGAGCCTGGGTAGCGACTACGGCAAGCACTGAAGAGCGAGCGAAAAATTTACGCGAGTTGGGTGCGGACCTGGTGCTCAACCGCCGCCAGCAGGACATCGCTAAAACGCTGCAGAGCTACGGGGGCGTCAACCTGGTGATTGAGTTAGTTAGCTCAACGCTGCAGACCAGTCTGGAGGCCTGCGCGCCAGAGGGCCGCATTGTGCTGATCGGCAACCTGGGCGGAAAGGATGCCACTGTCGATACACAGGCGTGGCGCTTAAAGCGCGTCAATGTGATTGGAGGCGGTCTGCTGCGTACTTCCCCCGCCAATGAGCAGCAGTTATTACAGCTGATTGCACAGAAGGCTTTCACGCCATTCATCGCATACACGCTGCCAATCGAGCAGGCAGCAGAGGCGCATCGTCTGCTGGAAGCAGGCGAGCTACAGGGAAAGATCGTCCTGCAGCACGAAACATAGCTGCAGGGCTTATTTAAGGAGAAAAAAACACTATGCAGAGGCAGGTTAGTAGTAGTGAAGCGATTCTTTTCACGAGGGGAGTACCAGCAGCCGAGGCGCTGCCGACCAGGTTGCTCAGTGAATGTTTGCAGGCTGTGCTGGAAGGGCCTGAGGGACGTACAGTTCTGCAATATGGTCATAATGGCGGCTATTTACCACTGCGAAAATTGCTGGCAGAACAATATGCAACAGAGCCTGATCGTGTGCTAGTAGGCAATGGTTCACTGCACCTGCAAGATCTGCTGGCTGGACTATTGATCAAGCCAGGCGACGTGGTTTTTGTAGAGCAGCCCAGCTATGATCGAGCGATTACGACGCTACGCCGCCGG
>JAFMRP010001186.1 GCA_017354095.1 Ktedonobacteraceae bacterium | reverse complement strand
TACTCCTGATCTTGCGCTCCTACGGCACCGACAAACCATCTTTGCTCGTCTTCGCGACGGCCATTGGCTGCAATTGAAGTTCGACGAAGAGCAGACTGTTCAGCATACAGCATGCATTGAACGAGAATTTGTCCTCACAGAGGATGGGATACTTCCACAAGAGGCTCAGGCTCTTTTTCACCAATTGTTGCCGACATGGCAAGCAACGCCGACCTGGGAAGAGGCAAAAGCGCGCAATGGTCTGATCGAGCTGGCACGCATCGAGAAGAAGCGTTCTGTCTATACGGATGGCTCCCTGATTATGAGTATCGATATGGTCAAAGACCTGGGCAACTTTGTCGAAATCGAAATGAATCTGCAGGAAGGCGAGGATAGCACTACCGCTCGTCGCAGGGTCCGAGCCTTTGCGGATGAGCTTGGGGGCCATCGGATCAAGGCTGGGTACTTTGAGATGTGGCTCTATCGCTACCATCAGTCTGCCTATCAGCACGTTCCAGCGCGGTTCCGCGTCCAGGCAGGCGAGCTCTTTTTCCCTCCTGTAGAAGATGCATCTGATCCGTACAGAACGTATTGAAACGCGTAGTGTAAATGTATATGAGCACGCAATGGTTGTAGCAAGAGTACGAGGCTACCGATTGACACTCCACAGATCCACCACGAGGGAAGAGCAAGAGCCGCGTGGAAAACACGTGGATAAAATTGTGGATAACTTGGGAAATGTTCATATTTACAGCAAGAAGGTGGGTGTCACGTGGCAAGCGCGAACATACTCGCCAATGATCAGGCCATACGGCCCTGCTTCCGCACGAGCATGGAAATAGCGTGTGACAGGGGAAGCAGAAAGTCGACCATCACAGAGCGAGGAGGAGGCATGAGCAAAAAGCAGGAGTACTATCGTTTGACGCAGAGGATGCCACCTTCGCCCCTGCTGGTCCAGGCGTTTTTGTTGCTAGCGAGCAGAAAAACGGCGCTCGACCTTGGCTGTGGGGCAGGGCGGGATACGAAATGGCTTCTTGCCCAGGGGCTTGAGGTGACTGCCGTCGATCACGATGCAGAGGCGCTGGCTTATCTTCGGAACCTGCAGCACCCGCGCTTACATGTGCTCCAGGCAGCTTTTGAAGACGTTATGCTCACATCCTATGATCTGGTCCATGCGGCCTGGTCGCTGCCCTTTATCCAGAGCGAGCGCTTTGCGGATGTCTTTCCCCGCATTCAGCAGGCCGTCAAGCCTGGTGGCCTGTTGACTGGGCAACTCTTTGGTTCGCGTGATAGCTGGAATGTGGCAGGGACGGCCATAACCTTTGTGACACGGGAAGCAGTGCAGACCTGGTTCGCTGACTGGACCATCTTGACGCTGCAAGAAGAGGAATACGATGGCACCACGGCGCTGGGTATTCCCAAGCATTGGCATGTCTTCCATCTCATCGTCCAACGATCAGGGGACCATGATCCATTCTGCCCCAGCCGATTCTCCTAGAGCCTCCATTGAGGCGGCTTGATGAGGTGTTCCCTGCTAGGGCTGCGTTGCTTGGCGAAGGTGCTGATCGGCACTCCGGATGCGCTCCGCAATGTGATCCAGTTCTTGACGGGAGGGTTTGATCTCCCAGTTGGCATCGATTTTGAACGGATCTCCTGAAAAGCGAGGGAACACATGCAGATGAACATGAAAGACCTCCTGAAATGCCGCTTTTCCGTCGGCAAGAAAGAGATTGATACCCTCGCATTGCAGACCCGAATGGCGAAGAGCCTGCGCCATTTGCGTACTCACCTTAAAAAGATGCATCCCAGTCTCTTCATCCAGGTCTGCAAGAAAGGCACAGTGTCTTTTGGGAATCACAAGAAGATGTCCCGGGTTGACGGGACCAATGGTCAGAAAAGCGCAGCTCACCTGATCTTCATAGACCATTGAGGCTTCGGCCTGGCCAGCTACAATCGCGCAAAAGATGCAGTCATCCATGTCAGGGATCTCCGTGTTCCTAGAACTCATCAGAAGTATGGCTAGTATACCTGAGGATCTGTGCTGCTGCAAGAGCCTCCACAGAGGGCTGAAGCCAGCCGCGTAATTCCATTCCTCGATTCGTCTGCTGCCCTCTTATGTTCGTGCCTATGCCGTACAATCCCCCTTTTCTCCACGATTTTGGTGATGTTCCTAGCCATGGCCAGGCGTGCCGTCCCACTCTCGATGAGGCGGGAGGCAGGTAGGAGCCGTGGCTTGCTCGGCAGGAAGTTCGTCGGAGCCTGATCCACTATCCTTGAGCCAGGAAAGCAAAACCAGCCTCCCATCCAGATCGCGGGAGCACGTAGCACCAGCAGTAAGGAGTGTCCGCTCATGCCTCAGCCAATGCATCCTCGTCCAGAACAGGCGCATACCTATTTTGTGCAAGTCCATGCTCAC
>JAFMRP010001185.1 GCA_017354095.1 Ktedonobacteraceae bacterium | reverse complement strand
GCCGACGCTGCGTATCAAGCGGCAGCGCGCCAGGTCGACGCGCCCCCACCTGCATATTTTTCTCAAGCTCAACCAGCATCTGCTGCAGCGTCTCCAATTCAGAGCTGCGTCCGACCAGCGGACTCTGGTTGGTACGCCCGATCTGCGCTTGCTGACTATCCAGTTCGGCAAGCAGTATAGGACGAGACAGTGGCTGACCAGCGGACGCTGGCTCCTCTCCCACATGTACGGGCAGAGCGAGCGCTTCCTGCCCCTCGCGCACTGCTTTAAACAGTGCCTGTGTCTCCGGTGCAGGCTTTTTCCCATAATCACGCTGCAGCACATCCATCAGGCGCTGATAGGCTCGGATTGCCTCACCGCGCCGCTTCAATCGCGCCAGCACAACCATCAGGTGCTGTACCGCTTCTTCATTCGCGGGATCATTGGCCAGCAGCCGATTGAGCACTTCGATCGCGGAGCTACTCTCTCCCTCCGCCAGATATAAGTCCGCCTGCTCCAGCAAAAGCTGTATCCAGGACTGGCGCAGTTCCTGCCGCCGTGTACTTACCCACGTATGCTGTCGCCCTTCTGGTAGAAAATCACCTTTATAGAGCGCGGCAGCCTCGTGTAATATGCTCATACGAGCCTGATATGTTCCCTCTGTGGGTTGCGCAGCTTCGTCGGTCGCCTTCCGTGCCAGCAATTCCTCGAATGCATCGGCATCAACCCAGATCAGTTCCTGGTCAGCCAGCACCAGAAAATCGCCTTCTGATCGCAGCAGACCTCCCCGTCCATGACCTTCGCGCGCATGCCCCAGCGCCCGGCGCAGACTCCGCAGCGTCTTACTGAGCACGCTGGCCGCCCGGTCGCTATCGCCGCGCGGGCTGAGCAGTTCCATGGCCTGTACGCGGCTCACCCTGCGCTCCTGGCTGCACAACAACAGTGCCAGCAGAGCACGCACACGGTCAAGCTGTATCCAGGCCGTATCGTTGACGGCCTGCCATTGCTGATTAGCGTAGCGCTCCAGGCGAAACTGGCCAAGTGTAAAAACGCGCAGCAGCGTTCGTGCTGGCTCATCCGACGGGAGCGTACTGGCAGCAGGCGTAAGGGTAGCCTGCGCTTCAGGAGGAAGATGCTTACCGATATAACTACGCGTTGTTTGTCCATTCACAGTCTGGTACGCATACCAGTATGGACCGTGCCCTATCCCCTCCCGACACTTGCGGCAGCGCGGCTTCCGGCAGTAGCTAACTTGCTGGTGATAGGTAATTTTGCCATCCATCGAGCTAACGCTCCTTTATGATCGGGAAACGGCAGCATGAGCATTATGGAGCCAGATTGCTGTCACCGCTATCATTCGCGCCTGGTCAGAAATAACGTTCTAGAAATTATATACTGCTCATTATACAGTACGCGTCAACTATGGAAGATAGCACAAAAATTTTCAACCCTCAACTTTTCACCATAACAGTCAAAATTTGGTACTAATGGCGTTTCTACGCTCTTAACCAATAAGAAAAAATCGTAAAGCGCGGGACTTTCTACCCAGCCATTGAAAACCTATGCCGGTTTTGCTATACTCTAATAGTCTTGATCGATGTATATTACCTGAAATAACATGCGCATAAATCAACCAATTGGCTTGTATTCAGTACCAGAGTTGTAGATAAAACTACGTTATAAGGAGCAAAAATGCTAGCTGCCGCTGCCCTCTTCCCGCTCTGTTTCGGGATCGCCATTGCAGTTTTTCTCATCTTCCTCTTCTGGCGCATCTGTGAAAAGGCAGGTTATAGTGGTGCTCTAAGCCTGATCGGGCTTATCCCCGGCATTGGCCTACTCATTTTGTTGTGCATTCTGGCCTTTAGCCAGTGGCCATCTCAACCTATGGGATACAATCCCATGGCGCCCACACCCGGCTACGCTCCGATGCAGCCGATGCCTATGCAGCAGCAGGTTTACCCCGGACAGCCTTATCCTCCACAGCAGGCACAACCCTATCCGCCGCAGCAACCTTACCCCGGCCAGCCTTACCAACAGCCGTCATCGTACCCTCCTTTCCAGGGATAATAACGCAAACCATACATCCACAGCAGGCAGCGCACTGAAACACTCATAGACGCGCTGCCTGTTCTTTTCTATACTCATCCTTCCTACTCTCTCTTTTCCACAAATTGCATTTTTTCTATGCTGTATCTTGAAGTCAGGAAGACCACAGCAATAGCTTCCTCTATACATAAAAATGCGTAATCCGGCTTTCATAAAAATGAAAGGGAAAAACCACTTGAAACGGCTCAATTTAACAATCTGGACACATGGGCTGTTCCTGGCACTCATTGCACTGGGTGTGTTCCTGCTGCCGACACCTGGCAGCGGCTCACCAGCCTCTGCGGCGTCCAATAAAACTGTTAAATTCTGGGTCCA
>JAFMRP010001184.1 GCA_017354095.1 Ktedonobacteraceae bacterium | reverse complement strand
ATATGCGCAGGTACTGGAAGCCATTGACAGCCTGAGCCGACGCTCGTTCCTCGAGCGAGGACAGCGCCAGAGCAGCGTTACCTTGCAATCGGTCGTGCTGGAATATGGGACCCAGGTGTTGATTACCGAGATGGCCAGTGAACTCCAGCAACAGCGGCTGGGTGTCCTCATGGAGTATAGTCTGGAGCAGGCGAGTGCCAGGGAAGATGTGAGGCAAACCCAGAAGCGGCTACTCGTGGCGCCCATCCTGTTGCAATTGTCTTATACATTGCAGGGGCGAAGCAACGTCGAGAGGCGGTTGCTCTCCCTGCTGCACCAACTCCGTGCATACGCACGTGATGCTCAGGGCTATGGGCCAGCGAATCTGATCGCGTTGCTGTGTGAGCTGCGTGGGGACCTGCGCGGCCTGGACCTCTCGCACTTGACGATCCGTAACGCGTATTTGCAAGGGGTTGAGATGCAGGATACCTCCCTGGCAGGGGCTACCTTGTGGGAAACAATCTTTACCGAGGCTCTGGATGCCATCTGGGCGGTGGCGATCAGCAGCAAAGGACGCTTTTGGGCAGCAGGAAGCAGGCGTGGGGATGTGCGAGTGTGGAAAGGTGAGGAGCGAGCTCTTCATCTGGCCTGGCAGGCGCATGGAGACACCATCAGCACCCTCGCATTCAGCCCGGACGAACGTATTCTAGCAACGGGAAGTTTTGATAACACGGTCAGGCTCTGGGACCTGGAGCAGGGAACCTTGCGATGGATAGGCCATCTGACAAAGAGCGTGAACGGTATTACCTTTTCCTCTGATGGGAGCCTGATCGCGAGTGGAGGTGATGATGGGACGATGCACCTCTGGGAGGTGACATCTGGCAGGGATGTGCAGGTCCTCGCTGGTCGGAGTATGATGGTGCATCCGGTCGTCTGGAGCCCTGATAACCAACTGCTGGCGAGCGGTTACGTCGATGGAACCATTGCGCTGTGGCAGATGCAAGGAGCTCGGCCAGACAACTATATGGAGATTCCCACCGGACATACCAATTGGGTCATGGGCCTGGCCTTTGCTCCCGATGGCCGAACCCTGGCCAGCGCGAGCTGGGATCATACCGTCAAGCTCGTGGATGTTGCCAGCGGGCAGGTGCTGCGAACGCTCACGGGGCATGCGGCCCGAGCACAGTGCGTGGCCTGGAGTCCTGATGGACATCTGATCGCCAGCGCTGGCTTTGACGGGGTGATCTGGGTGTGGGATGTCGAGAAGGGGCGGTATCGAGCGGCGCTTCAGGGACATTCCTCCGTCGTGTATGCTCTCGCCTTTACGGGCGACAGCCGCACCTTGCTCAGCGGCGGTGAGGATAGCACTGTCAGGGTATGGAATATGGAGCATGGGGAATGTGTGCATATCATCGAAGGTTATGCGCGCTCCTTCTTTGGTCTGGCCTGGAGTCCAGACGGTCGGTGGCTGGCCAGTGCGGGTTCGGATCTGCTGGTCACGCTCTGGGATGTGGAGAGGGAGGGGCGATCCAGAGTATTGAGCGGGCATAGCTGGACCGTTCTTGGGGTCGCGTGGAGTCCCGATGGGCAACTCCTAGCCAGCGCTGGACGGGACAACACCATCCGACTATGGGAGCCAGGAAGAGGCGACTGTCTCCAGATGTTGCACCATCCTGAGCATGTGAACACGCTCTTCTATGATGTGGCCTGGAGTCCCGATGGCAAGTGGCTGGCCAGTGGAAGCTATATGGAAGGGGTACAGATGTGGGCAGCGGACACACGCACGTGCCGTTGGGTGGGTCGTCAGCACCGAACCAGGATTCGTCATGTGACGTGGAGTCCAGACAGCACGCGGCTGGCCAGTGGTGGGGATGATGGTGGTATCTGCTTCTGGGAGGCATCAAGTGGGAACCTGCTCACAAGGCTCCAGATACCTTCTGGCGGAGTAATGGATGTGGCCTGGAGCCCCGATGGCAGATGGCTGGTTAGTGGCGGGGGCAGCAGTAGAGGGGGAGGGGAGGTGCTGGTATGGGATGTGACGAGTGGGGAGATAGTGCGTGCTTTTCCCGATCACACTGGCAACGTATGCGCGGTGGCCTGGAGTCTCGATGGGAAGGTGGTGATCAGCGGAGATAGTGAGGGTTCTATTCGCTGGTGGGAGGCACAAAGCGGGGCGTGTCTGACAACGAGAAAAGGGCATCAAGGAGCGGTACAGGCGCTCCAGGCAAGTCCTGATGGACATATGCTGGCAAGTAGTGGAGATGATGTAGCAATCCAGTTGTGGGACATGGAACGTGCAGAACTGCTCCAGACATTGAGGCAAGATCGGCCATATGAGCGGCTCAATATCACGGACGTCAGGGGACTTACGGAGGCACAAAGATCTATGCTCCATGCATTGGGGGCAATAGACACTGAGCCT
>JAFMRP010000257.1 GCA_017354095.1 Ktedonobacteraceae bacterium | reverse complement strand
AACGATCCACAGGTCATCGGCGGACAGGGAACCATCGCGGTCGAGCTGTCGCGACAGATTGAGCGCGTCGACACGATCTTTGTCGCGCTCGGCGGCGGCGGGCTGATCTCCGGTATCGCCGCATATCTGAAGACCCTCTCGGACCGGGTGCGCGTGATCGGCTGCTCCCCCCAAAATTCGCCCGTCATGATCGAATCGCTCAAGGCGCAGCACATCGTCGAGATGCAATCCCTGTCAACCCTCTCCGACGGCACTGCGGGCGGCGTGGAACCGGGTGCCATCACCTTCCCCCTCTGCCAGCAACTCGTGGATGACTATGTGCTGGTCTCGGAGCAGGAGATCAAAGATGCCATGAGGCTCTTTATGGAGACGCAGCACCAGCTGATCGAAGGCGCGGCTGGCGTCGCCCTCGCCGCGTTCTTGCAGCAGCGCGAGCAGCTCCAGGGTCAGAACGTGGTCATCGTCATCTGTGGCGCGAACATCAGTCTGGAAACGCTGAAAACGATCCTGTAGCACACCCGTGCTGCTGGAAATCAACGAGCAGCCTCGCGACGGTGCTGCAACAGTCCAATCAGGGGTAAAGACTGTTCCAGCACCGTCATGAAGCCATTATTTCAGCGCTCCCTGGGTCAACCCGCTAATAAACTGGCGCTGGAAGAACAGGAACACGATGATGATCGGCAATGAAGCCAGCAAGGCTCCCGAAAGCAAAATACCATACTGATAATCGTACGGCCCGATCAATGCGCTCAGCCCAAGATTCATCACAAACATCGATGGATCAGTCGTAACGATCAGCGGCCAGAAGAAATCATTCCATAATCCAGTAAACGAGAGAATTGCCAGCACGGCAATCCCTGGCCGCACCAATGGCAACACTACCCGCCACCAGATGCCAAACTCACTGGCCCCATCAACACGGGCCGCGTCCAGCAACTCATTAGGAATACTGACGGTATACTGGCGCATCAAGAATATGCCAAATGCCGTCACCGCGCGTGGAATGATCAATCCCTGGTACGTATTAAACCAGTGGAAATCACGCATCAGCTCGAACTGTGGCACCAGCAGCACCTGCCCGGGTATGAGCAAGGTCAGGAGCATCAGGATAAATAGCGTATTCTTGAAGCGAAATTCGTACTTTGCAAAGGCAAATCCCGCCAGCGAAGCCAGCAGAACGGCGGTAACCGTTCCCAGCCCGGCCACGACCAGCGTATTGAAGGCCCAGCGCACAAAGGGGAACTGGCTGAGCAGCGCCGTCATGTTATCCAGGGTGACGGTTTTGGGGAAGAAGGTGAGCGGCGACGAAAAAATCTCGCCATTTGGCTTGAAGGCGCTCAATACCATAAACAGGAAGGGGACCACGGTCAACACCAGCAGCAGGAGCAGCAGCAAGTTGATGATGATTGTTCCCGTCGTCATACCAATCCGTCTCTGCCTGGCCTGGCGCGATAGCTTGCCCTTTTCGGTAGGTGGCGTTGTATCCTGTACTGCAATGTTTGCCATCATGATATCCTTTCTCTTCGTTGGAGGCCCCTATCAGAACTACTCAACACCCCTTAAACCAAAAAGCTTGATGTTGGCGAGCGACAGAATGAGGAGGAATATCGTCATCGAATAGGCGATTGCGCTGGCATAGCCAACATTGAAGAACTGGAACCCCTGCGTGTAGATGTAGAGTGAAACGGTCAGCGATGCGTCGGACGGCCCGCCCGCTGTGAGCAGTAATGGCTCTGCGAACAGATTATAAGAGCCAATAATGGCCTGAATGACCACAAAGAGCATAACGGGACGCAAAAGGGGCAGCGTGATATTCCAGAAGGATTGCCAGCGTCCGGCACCGTCGACCGCGGCAGCCTCGTACCACTCTTTGTTGATACTATTGAGCCCGGCCAGCCAGTAGAGCGTATTGATACCCAGGTAGGTCCAGATGGCGATCAGGATAAACGAGAGCATAACTACATTCTGGTCAGTTAACCATCCTACAGGCGCGATCTTGAACCAGGCCAGGAAGTTGTTCAGGAGACCATAATCTTTATCCAGCACACGTGAAAAGATGACGACGATAATGACCGCCGATGTAATGACAGGGAAAAAATATCCTGTCTTGTACAGTCCTTTCCAGCGTACAAACGCGGAATTAATCCCCAGTGCCACCAGTAATGCCAGGGGCGACAGGATAAAGATGCTGCCCAGCGCAAATTTGGTGGTGTTGCCCACCGCCATCAGATAGCGCTGGTCTTCAAACAGGTGGATGTAGTTGCCCAGGCCGAAGAAGGTCTTCTCGTCAAAGCCGTACCCCTTAAAGAAACTGAGCCAGAGCGAGTACACTATCGGGTACAGGCCGAAGATCGCGAAGAGGATGAAGAAGGGCGCGATAAACAGATAGGGAGCTATCTTCCGATGGTGGTTCCACCACCAGCTGCTTGTGCGGCTTATGGCCCCTTGTGCTGCAACTGCCATAGTCGTGTTCTCCTCTGCGTAGAGCTAGCGATAACGTGGCGCAGGTCGCGCGAACGGTCGCTTCCCATGCGGTAAATAGCACAACTTTGCGCTAAGCGCTTTCAAATGCGATGGTTCTTTTTGTCTCTTCCTGGGCGGCGGTGAGCGCGTCCTGTGGCGAAATGTTCGTCTGTTGTAAGGCAGGGGTAATACCCAGGCGCACACAGGTGCTTGTGGCTTCAGGCCAGAAAGGAGAATTGTACCACGGGTTCATCTCCGGCGACATTTCTTTGATGAGCGCGCCAACTTGCTGATTGTCGAAAAATGCGAGCGCTTGACCCAGAACAGGATCATCAAATGCTGGCCTATATGTCGGCCAGACCTGGCGGATACTAAAATCTTGCAGTAAGGCTTGTGAAGTGGAATGTTCGTAAAGAACGAAGTCTATGGCCTCTTCAACGTTTGGCGAGGTTTTGAGAACGGAGACGCCTGTGCCTCCAAGGGTTCCTGTGCGCGAACCTCCCGGCTCCCAGTAAGGAAGCGGTTGGAGATGCCATTTGCCCTTACTATCGGGGATGTTCTCCTGCACACCACCACTAAAACTCCACGACGCACCTATCAGCGAGCCAATGCTTCCTTCTCCAAGGGCTGAGTAGAACGCGACATCTGCGATGGGCCTGGCCGTTGCCCATCCATCACGCATCGCCTGCTGCTGGTAGGCCAGGGTCTTGATGCCCTGCGCGGAGTTCATCGTTGGCTCCCCGCGCTCATTAAAGAACCCCCCCTTCTGCTGCTGGGTCTGCAGAAACCAGTGTCCCCAATCTTGAGCCGCGAAACTGATCAGATATTTGCCGGTGTCCTGGTGATAGCGTTTGGCCTCCTCGGCCAGCTGGTCCCAGCTATCAATCGGTACTTTGACGCCGGCTTTCTGCCAGAGATCCCAGCGATAACTCAACAGGCACGTGTTCAATTCGTTGCCAATACCATAGATTTTGCCCTGCCAGCTCCACGGATCAGTAGCCGAGGGGCGATACATTTTGTCGAGCAGCCCCATCTGCTGTATCTTGGGGGTCAGGTCCGCGAAAATAATATCTCCTTTGATAAAGCGCGCGAACTGGCTGATCTCGATATCAGCAATGTCGGGACCACCGGATTGGGCCTGGGCCGTGATGAGGATCTTGTCATGCATCTGCTGGTAGGGGAAGATGACCCAGTTGATCTCGAAGTCGGGATTTTTCTCCTTCTTGTACATCTCCCAGGCTTTTTTCTGCCACGCAATACGAGTGTCTGTGAATGCCCAGAAGTTGAGGGTTTTTGTTGCGCCAGTGTTGACCGCCGGGGCACAGCCATCTAGAAATAAACTCCCACCGGTCATGGCACCTGCCGCGGCAACAATGCCCCCTGCTGCTTTCAATAAGCTTCGTCTGCTTATGGACTCCATTCCTGGCTCCTCTCTCTTAGAGAAAACTCAATCGATTGAATGGTGGTGTTCTCTTGTGGACAACCTGATCTATAAGCAATCTCGCTCCGCAGTGCTCTTTTCAAGCTGCAGTGCTCTCTTCACAACTATACCTAGTATCTTGAGGTTACGTCAAGTGTTGGGCTAACTGATAGGAGCCAGGCAGATAAACAAGCTCAAGCATCCGTAAGGGCAAGGGATGGCAGAATGATGGATAGGGCCCTTGATGTTGTCCTTCGTCAAGGACGTCTCGCACGATTGCATCAGACAGATAAACAAACTCAAGCTGTTTCGAAGGCGAAACGATTGGCGGTGCGAGAAACGTGTGATATAATACGTCCAGTTGTCGTCATAATGTGTCACCATAATTAGAAATTGATCAACATGATGGCACTCAGCCACAACGATAGCATTCGTGCATCCCAATCGATGCGCCAGCATCTCTGTCTTCCTTATCTGCTTTCCGCAAGATGCTCTCTCTTTTCTCTGCTGCTGGGTCTGCTGCTGGTGCTTTCGGGGTGCACAAATCAGGGGACGTCGCCCGCCACGGCTCCTTCTACAAAAGCACAACGTGTCTATGTGGCGCTGGGCGCTTCCGATACGTTTGGGCTTGGTACGGACGACCCCTACACCCAGAACTGGGCGTATGACCTGGCTGCCAAACTCGGTACGCGCTATCGCTTCGTGAACCTTGGCATTCCCGGCGTGCTGGTACACCAGGCGCTCAACGTTGAGCTCCCTATTGCGCTCGACAATCACCCCGATCTGGTCACGATCTGGCTGGCCGTCAATGACATCGCTGCCCATGTGCCAGCCGCCAGCTACGCGCATGATTTCGAGACGTTGTTGAGCCGCCTGCGTAGCAGCCAGCCCCACCTGCGTATGGCTGTCGCCAATGTCCCTGATCTGACCGTTCTCCCCTATTTTTATCCGTTGTTCATCTCCAAATCAGACACGTCTCTCAGCAAACAGGAGCGCCAGGCGCACGTTCAGCAAAGAATACGCGAGCAGGTCGATGCGTATAATAAGGTGATCACCCCCATTGTCCAGAAATATTCGGCCATTCTGGTCGATCTTTCACGAACAAATTATGATCTACAGAATCATCCAACCTATATCAGTCAGGATGGCTTGCATCCCACTGCGCTTGGCTATCAACGCCTGGCAGATCTTTTTTACCAGGCTTTGCAGAAAGGGGATGCGTAGCAGGTTTCTATGATTCAGCTCTTTGGCATCTCATTAGATACATTTGCCAGCATTCTGGCGATCATCGCGCTCGTTATCGTGGGTGGCGTCCTCGTACTGGCGCTGGGAAACCGGCTTTTTTTTAAGCTTGGTGTGCGCAATATTCCCCGGCGGCGGACACAGATGGTGCTGATCGTCTTTGCCCTGATGCTCTCGACCACGCTCCTCTCGGCTGTGCTGGAGACCGGCAATGTGATTACGTCGGCGGTACGCAGCGTGGCGGTCTTTAACCTGGGCAGCGTTGACGAAGTCATTACCGGCGGGCGCGGCGGTTTCTTCAGCGAATCAGTCTATCATCAGCTTATCGCCCTCAAGCAGCAGAATCCCGATATCGCAGCCATCGGCGCCGCTCTGGAAGAAGGCGATCTGCTAGTTGCTGATAATACTTCGCGCCAGGTCCGCTCCAAAGTCACTGGCCTGGGTATCATCCCCGATAGTGAGATCGGCTTTGGCGGCATGCAGAGAAATGGCAGCAATGAAACCCTGCGTATCTCGACGCTCCCACCCGATACGGTCTATCTGAATCAGACGCTTGCACAGTTACTCAATGCGCACCCTGGCGATACCCTTTCTCTCTACGCGCGCCGCTGGCCCGGAAAACGCTTCACCCTGCAGGTACAGGACATTGTCTCCGATGGTGGCCTGGTCGGCGGCAAGCCGTACCTCCTGACACATGTCAATACCTTTCGCCAGATTGAGCAGCGTCCCGGTACGATCAATCATATCTACGTTGCCAACCGCAGTAGTGGTGGCGTGAGCAGTGTGGATCTGTCGGACCAGGTGACGACTACTCTCTATGACTGGCTGCCACGCAGATTGCATGTTGAACAGGTGAAGGCTGAAGGTGTAGAGAATTCAGAAAAAGCGCAGGCTATTTTTGTCCGTATCTTTGCTCTGTTCTGCCTCTTCTCGCTGGCTATTGGCCTGCTGCTGATCTTCCTGATTTTTGTGCTGTTAGCGGCGGAGCGGCGCGCCGAGATGGGGATGGCACGCGCTATTGGCGTTAAACGTCGACATCTGATCTTGATGTTCATATTTGAGGGGGCAGTCTACGATCTGCTGGCATCATTTGTGGGATTGGCGATTGGGGCGGGGCTGGGAGCGCTGGCAGTCAATGTGCTGAAGCCAACGCTGGCCCGCTTTGGTTTTCCCCTGGCCCTCTCGTTCCAGCCTCGCGACCTGGTGATTGCCCTCTGCCTGGGCGTTATCTTCACCTTCTGTGCCGTTTTCCTTTCTTCCTGGCTGGTGAGTCGCATGACGATTGTCCAGGCCCTGCGCAATCTACCGGAGGAGGAGCGTTCGTCGTTATCGACCGGGGATATTGTGCAGCGCCTGGCCTTCCTGGTACGACAGAGCGTGCTGGCCTGGCGCTGGCGCAATTTCGCGGAGGTCAGAAGCATTCTTCTGGAGATGATACCAGACGTACTCATCCATCTGGTGCGCCTCCTGTTTTTGCTTGGCCTGCTGCCGTTCCTGGCAGGCGTCTGGCTTTTCTCCTATGGCCTGCGAAACGCGCAAATCATTCCGTTTTCCCTGGGCCTCTCTTTGCTCATTATCGGCGTTGGATTGTTTGTGAAGACCTGTCTGGAGCGCGTCCTGTTCTGGTTTGGTCTCAGGCCGCAGCGCCTGCTTTATCGCCTCTTCGCTACGGTGGTGGGACTCTCAATTCTGGCCTACTGGGCGCTCCCGTTT
>JAFMRP010001183.1 GCA_017354095.1 Ktedonobacteraceae bacterium | reverse complement strand
AGGTTAAAGGGGAGAAGCAGCGATGGAACAAGCACAATTGCAGCAAAAGTTGGAGGATCTACGCCAGGGCAAGATTCCCCCAGGCGAGCTATATGCCACCATTAATGATTTTGGGAAAGCGTACTTTCTGGAGGCACGTCCCGATGTGGAGCGCTTGCTAACCCATCCCGATTCACAATACCGCGGGCTCGCCATCCAGGTGCTTGCCACTAACTGGCGCTTGCCGGAGCACTGGGAAACAGCGCGCAACATGCTCCTCACTGATCCCGACGTCGACTGTCGTATGAAGGCGGCCTCCGCGCTACAAACGCTCAAACGGGATACACAGGATCGCCCGACGCTCGAGGTACTGGCTGGCGTGGTCACCAACCAGCAAGAAGAGCGGATCGTACGCGAGGTCGCCTACGCGGCGATGCGCGGCGTTGTCAAATATGATCCGCGCGAGCAGTTTCGCTTCGCCAACGAGGATCTCGCGGCACAGGAGGTCGATTGGAACTGGGTATGGTCTTTCCTGCGAGCAAGATAATGGGACCAGGAGCAGCAAACTGCATCTATCTGTACCACACACAGCACCCCGTCGCGACCAGGCAAAGCCAGGAATGGGTCTTGCCAGATTGACAGAGCGCAGCATAGAGTATACACTTTCGTGTATACTCTATGCGAAAGGAGGAACGGCACGATGCAAGTGGTGAAATTGCGCAAAGTTGGAAACTCAACCACCGTAACGCTGCCCGCCTCGGTTGTGGATGCCCTGCACCTGCAGGAAAATGATGAAATTGCTATCGAGGTCTCTGGAGACCGCATTGTGCTTACCCGCGCCACAACAGACTTTCAGGATGCCTGGGCCGCCTATCAACAAGTTGAGCCGCGCTATCGCAATGCGAATCGCAAGCTGGCCGAATAAGCCATGATTCGCTTTCTTCCCATAAGCCTGGTGATAGCAATTCACGATGATCAGGTACGCCTGTATGGAGGTTCGTATGGCCTGCGCGATCAGGGGGCACTGGAAGCAGCCCTGGCCATGCCACAGGCCCGGTTTGGCGGCCAGTTTTTACATGGCACAATCTTCCACATGGCCGCCGCCTATGGCTTTCACCTCTGTCAGAACCACCCGTTCATAGATGGCAACAAGCGCGTCGCTGGAATGACGATGTTTGCATTTCTGCAACTCAACGGCCTGAAACCGATTGCCAGCGAGATCGACTACTATAACACGATGATGGCTGTGGCCAGCGGGCAATTGAACAAAGAACAACTGACCAATTGGCTGCCAGCAGTAGTCAGGGGCTCTCCACCCAGCCTGGAAACCTAAAACAGCCCGGCGATTCAGCCGGGCTTTCTTATGCAGTGTTTTCGTTTTTAAAACTGGAGGGAATCATGGAGCCAACACTGGAGAAAGTCAGCGCTTTTATTACGCGCGAGGGTGCAGCAGGCAAAGAACTGCTGGTGTTTGAGCATGAGGGCATTCCAGAAGCCGGAGTGCAGGTGCCCGCCGGAACCGTCGAGCCAGGCGAGGCGTTCGAGCAGGCAGTGCTGCGCGAGACCCATGAGGAGGCCGGACTGGCCAGAACACGCATCGTGGCCGATTTCGGCACACTGGTTATTGATCTGCCTGAAGGTAAGTACGCGCTGACCGCCGCCGTGACACTGCGGCAAGCGCCATTCGCCGCAGCTCCACCTTGCTTACCCACAGATACGCTTGGCCCGCCGCTCAAACGTGGCATGTATATGCAGCTTGAGGAGGAGCAAGGCGAGTGGGTCAGAATGACATATTATGAGAATGGGCAGAGCCTGGCAGGCTGGCTGCCACGCCGTCACCTGGCCACACGATTGATCAGGCGCCTCTACCACCTTGTATCCCTTGATAGTACACCGGATAGCTGGACCACCTCCGCCGAAGACCGTTATCATTTTCACCTGTACTGGCTGCCCCTGGTTCCCAGGCCACATCTCGAACTGTCACAGGATCTATGGCTCGACCACGTCTACGAGCAGCTATTGAAGTAGGCCATACCTTGGAAAAAACCTGCGGCTCTATCAACGGGACTTCATCGCATTCGTAATAGCACCACCAGCTCCCATACTGGCGAAAACTTGCACCCAGGTATAGCAGGTGTAGAAAATCTCAAAAGCAGCAGTATCAGGTGCTATCGATGTTCTCGCTATCATGGTGTATATTGCGGTATATATGGAATGAATAGGCATAATGATAATGGCAACTACTATTGCAACATAGATGAGATGTTTCCATCTGATTACCCGCTCTACTTTAGCTGCGACCCATACAAAAGCAAGCACATATGGAACCCATCTAAAGAGAAAGAAGAGAGGTAAAAAAAGATTGCCCGACACCTTGAAGAAGTTGGCGGTTACGAATACGACAGAGAAGGCAATCGTAACCA
>JAFMRP010001182.1 GCA_017354095.1 Ktedonobacteraceae bacterium | reverse complement strand
GTTGGGGGCAGGGACAACGCTCTATGCACACATGCAAGGAGCTCAGGACGCTCATCTAGCGTAACATCTGGCCGCCAGATCTGAATGTGCTCACTGGCCAGCTCGGCGACACAAAGCTGCCAGGCTGGCCGGGCGCTGTCTTCCGCAAGCTCAATGTCTTGTCGCTCAATCAGGGGCAGCTTGACTCCCCAGACAGCCTCAATATGCAAACGAAGCAATGCTCGATCAGTTAGCATGTAGAATCCTCTCTTGTTGGTGACGAGAATAAAATGGGGCTATCCCCTTGCTTATTTCTCCTGGCCGGGTTTATATTACCATCATCGTCGTCGTATATGCTATGTTTATCCTCACTTGTGGCTGGATCTTCTGGCCTGGTGCCTGGCCGGTCCGCTCTATCGGTCAATCAACAACGAGGGTCAGAGATGAGGCAGCGTTTTCTATCCAGCCATGGATCTGAGAAGAGGAAAAGGAAGAGGAAAAGTATGTTGGTAACGGAGCAGAATGATATAAACTTTACCCAGAGTGATCAACGGATAAACGAGTTGCTGCATGCTCTGCGGGAGATAGCGGACCTGGAAGCGTTGCAAGCTCTGACTGACTGGGATCAGCAGACCGGGATGCCTGCCGGAGCGGGCGAGGTCCGCTCCTATCAGGCGGCAACGTTGCAGGGGTTGATCCACGAGCGTTGGACCTCGCCCCGCCTGGGGAAGTTGCTCACTGAACTGGAAAGCGTGATAGAGCAGTCGCCCTTCACCAATGCAGACCGCGGCCTGGTACGCCAGGCGCGCCGCGTCTATGACCGCTCAACGAAGCTGCCACGACAACTGGTTGAAGAGATGGAGCGGGCCCGGGTCATCAGCCACGAAGCCTGGGTCCAGGCTCGTGCCCACAACGATTTCGCCAGTTTCGCGCCCCACCTGGAGCGGCTGATCGGCTATCAACGCGAAGTTGCCGATCATATTGGCTACCGGGAGAATCGCTATGATGCCCTGCTGGACCTCTATGAGCCGGGGCTCACCACGCGCGAGGTTGAACGTCTCTTCGCGCCGGTCCGCGATATCAGCATTTCATTGCTGAAGCGCATCCAGGCCAGCGGCAAAAAGATTAATACCAGCTTCCTCCAGGGGGATTTCTCTGAAGCGCAGCAGAAATTGCTTGCGGAGAAGCTGCTCAAGAATATAGGCTATGATCTCGTGCGAGGGCAGATCGCTATCTCCGCGCATCCTTTTACCACCAGTATGGGATCGCCACAGGATGTGCGCCTGACGGTGCGCTATAGCGATTATCTGCCAATGTCGATGATGGCGGCTCTGCATGAAGGTGGACACGCACTCTATGAGCAGGGAAGCGCGAGTTCGCTGTTACGCACACCGGTTGCCGGGGGCGCCTCAATGGGAATGCACGAGTCGCAGTCGCGCCTGTGGGAGAACGCTATTGGGCGCTCTGAGGCCTTCTGGCGTGGTCAGTATCACCTGGTTCAGGAGGTTTTCCCCCAATCGTTCCAGCAGGTGAGTGTGACGGACTTCGCGCGCGCGCTCAACCATGTTGAGGCCAGCCTGATTCGCGTCGAGGCCGATGAGGTGACGTATAACCTGCACATCATCATCCGCTTTGAGCTGGAGCAGGCAATGGTCAATGGAAAGGTCGCTGTGGAAGACCTGCCCCGCTTGTGGAATGAGAAATATCGTACCTACCTGGGCGTCGAGCCTGATAGCGATGCGAACGGAGTTCTGCAGGATGTGCACTGGACGTCAGGGTTTGGCTACTTCCCATCCTATACCCTGGGCAATCTCTATGGAGCGCAGATCTATAGTACACTGCGCCGGAACTTTGCCGATTTCGACCAGCGGCTGGCGAGTGGCGAGACTGCCTTTATCCTGGATTGGCTGCGCGAGCGCATCTACACGTTCGGCGCGATCTATCAGCCGGCTGAACTACTGCAGCACGTCACCGGAGAAGCGGCGAACCCACAGCATTTCGTCCAGTACGTGACAGAGAAGTTTTCAAAGATTTACGAACTCTAAGCAACAGTTATATCCCCAGGCAGGAGGGTCAGCCGGCCCTCCTGCCTTTTTTGCTATAGCATGCTAGACTCCCAGATCGTAGAGCTGCTCAAATTGTAGATCAAGGTCATTGGTGGCCTGCCAGAGCGCGGCCAGCGCCTGGCGCACATTGCGTGCCGCGCAGGGAGGTAAGTCGTCGCGGGCCGCTAATCGTTTGAGGTCTTCGTAGACGCGCAGAAGTTCCTGCTCCTGCTCTGTAAGCGGCTTTCCCAGCAGATCGGTGGTGCTCATCTCCATCCTGCCTTTCAAAACGTCTTCAAACGTCTTAATTCCTGCATTTCCTGCAGTACACCGCACGTCAGATCGCTGACATGTGTGGCGGAAGCCCCGCAAGGAACCGC
>JAFMRP010001181.1 GCA_017354095.1 Ktedonobacteraceae bacterium | reverse complement strand
AGTGCGCGCAGCAGGCCATACATCCAGGTAACATGCCGCTGGTAGGTATAATCCTCGCGCCGGACAGGCTTATCTGAACGGCCAAAACCCACCAGGTCAGGCACAATCACACGATAACCGGCAGCAGTCACAATCGGAATCATATGACGATAAAGGTACGACCAGGAGGGCTCGCCATGCAGCATCAATACTAGTTCAGCATCCTCTGGCCCCTCGTCCAGGTAGTGGATACGTACACCTTCGATTTCAACATAGTGTGGCATAAAAGGATAGTCAGGCAGATGAGCGAAATACTCATCTGGCGTACGGAGTATCTCCATCCAGCACTCCTCTCAGGAGTAAATTTCTGTGTGAAAGCAGAACAATAGCTCGTTTCTATTGTATCACGCGAAACACGATGAGAGAAGCCCCACGCACCCGGTACGTGATGAGCAGGTGATGCCCGCCAGATGAAACTGCCTCAGCTTCTTGCGCGTGATTATAACAGTGACGACAGCAAATTGACACGCGATGGAACTATCCAACATACATTGGAGGAGATATATATGCCAAAAGTGAGCCGAAAAATGCGTCATGGTAGCCAGGCTCTTGGCGATCAGGCACGCGAACTGGCACAGGTAACATACACCAATGCCAGGGATAAGACGCGAGCAACGTACGGAGCAGCCAGGGACGCCACCCAATCCACGTATAGGAAAGCGGAGAGCAGCGGCCTGCGGATCGCGGAAATAATCCTGGCGGCAGGTGTAACCCTGCTGGAGGGCATCCTGAGCTATAACCGCCAGAAGCGGCACGCGCGCCGCTGGCAAGACACGGTACAGGATACCGTGCAGCCAGCCTGGTCAAAGACGCAGAATATGCTGCAAATGGGCATGGATACCACACAAAATCTGCTGGGCCGAAATCCTCGCAAACGTGCTCGCAAACAAACACGCAGACAGTTAGCTCGTTTACAGAGCAACGCCCAGGATGTCGCGTTCCTGGTCAGGGATAAAACACAGGACGCCCTGCAAACAGGTATGGGCATGACCCAGAACCTGCTCAGCCGCAATGTGAAAAGCACACGTAAAAATTTGAAGAAGGCTCGCAAACGCGCACAGAGAAATCTGAGCACTATGCAAGCCTCCACACTACAAAACATTGGGGCCGCATTGGCCGCGATAGGCGCAGGGCTGGCCGCCACACAGGATATGTGGCGGAAAGGCTCCATCCAGGCTAATAAAAATCTGCAAAAGGCAACCAGGAGCGCGCGCAGCTTCCGCGATGATCTACAATACCAGTATAAACGCCGCCAGCGTAAGCGACAGGCCGCTCGTACACGCTTTCGCGTGGGACTGGTAGCCGGCATTGTACTGGCACTGCTGTACGCACCCCTGAGCGGCAGCGAGACACGTCACCGCCTGGCACAGGGATGGCGACAACTGAAAGACAGCCTCGGCTTTACCGTCTGAGACAACGCCACAGCAAACGAGCCGGAAGTTAGTCTCTTCCGGCTCGCTTCGCTTTCCTTTACCCGTATCTAATATTTCTGCTACTCTATCTGCTATTACTGCGGCATGATCTGCTGCTGTCCGTTCAACATCTTGCGCAGTTGTACCTTGGCACGATGAAAGTAGGTCTTCGCGGTAGCCTCGGGCATACCCAGCACTCCTCCAATCTCGGCAAAACTCATCTGCGAGATGTAACGTAAAAGAACAACTGAACGGAACCGGGGGGGTAGAGACTCAATCGCTTGTTGCAGAAGACGCTGCAAATCCTGACACTCCATCAATTCATCCGGCAAAAGACCTGGATCTGGCATATCCCCAAGGAAAAGCACTTCGCCTTCGCTATTCTCAGACTCCAACTGAGAGAAGTGAATCGCGTATCTGCGCCTTCGCCTCAGTTCGTCAACACAACAGTTACGTGCGACACGAAACAACCAGGGCTTAAACGGCTCACCCGTACCCAGCTTGGGCAACGAGGTGTAAAAGCGCAGAGATACTTGTTGCAGTATATCGCAAGCCTGGTCATAGTCGCCCAGGAATCGATAAATAAAGTTAAACAATGTACTGCTGTAGCGGCGAATCAGTACCTCAAACGCCCTCTGGTCCCCGTCAAGGGATAGATGCGCCAGCAGCGCGTCCGACATGGATGCATTAGGAGACGCATTTCCTGGGAGCTTTTGGATCTGCACAAGTTACCTCCTCTTATGACTGCTTTTTGTGGACGACTTTTCATTGAGTTGTACCCCTTACTACTAGCTTATCTTTTTATGACAATAATTACAATAGAATTTTGATCTATAAAATCTCTGCTACAAATTTTTTACATCTATAGAGCGGCTTCTCAATGCGGATCTTTCGATTTTTAATTCTATTTTTAAAATCAAAATTTTAATAAATAATTTAATTTTGGCTGCTTGGAGAGG
>JAFMRP010000256.1 GCA_017354095.1 Ktedonobacteraceae bacterium | reverse complement strand
CGCGCCCAGCGAGATATGCCAACCGGCATTGAAAATGGTAAACCAGTTCAGATTAATATCAGGGAAAGTCGTGAAGTGTGGGATGAAAGGATAGAGGTGTTGGTTTACTTGCACAACGGTGTGGGCATTACGCAGCACCTCGTTCAGGGCATAGAACAGGCCGTAGAGTACGGGTAGTTGGACCAGCATAGGTAGGCAGCCGCCCAGAGGGTTGATGCCATATTCTTTGTAGAGGGCCTGCATGGCCAGCGCCTGCGCCTGCTTATCGTTGGCATGCTTCTTACGGACCTCGGCCATATGTGGCTGCAGGGCCTGATTCGCCTTCATCGACTTCAGCTGCTGCAAGGTGAGCGGAAACAGGATAAGTTTAATGACAAGTGTCAGAACAATAATTGCCAGGCCAAAGTCGCCAAAGAGCTGGAACAGAGCCATCAAGCCATTATAGATTGGCTGTGTAAAGATGACGAAGAAAAAATTACCTATTTCACCCACGTGAATACTCCTGCCTTCCTCGATCTAGTCTCCCCATTGTTCCGGGACTGGATCGTTGAGATTACCGTGGTAGAAGGGATGACAGCGGCCAATGCGTTTGATGGTCAGCCAGCCACCACGGAGAAAGCCAAAACGTTGAATTGCCTCATATCCATATTGCGAACACGAGGGAGTGAATCGACACGATGAGGGCAGGACCACCGACAGCGTGTGCTGATATACACGGATTAATGCGAGTGCGATATATTTCATTTAAGGTAACCTCCCTTGCGGGAGAGCGTTTTTTGCTCAGGGACGCCCAAAAACCTATCGGCCCCACAGGGGGTACTTTTATCGCTGGCCCATCGTGAGGGGCCCTTACATTTCACTTGTCAGCCGCTCGATATGTTGCTCTCCAGTTTCCTGGGGATGGAGCAATCGTGCTCGACGTAGAAGCATTGCGACCTGCTGGCGTAACGTATGCAGGTCTGTTCCGACTGCCTGTTGCCGCGCGTTGAGCACAATATCCTGATCATTTACCAGGGAAGCCAGGAGTGGTTGTATAGCTTCGCCCAACAGCCGCTTAAGATAATTACGATCGACGGCATGCCGAGCGATACGTTTACTTACCACAAATCCGATGCGTGAATGTTGTTCATAATTGGGCGCCCACGCGAGTATAAGCAGCCGGGAAGCCATGCTACGTCCCTGCTGCCTCACTCGTTTGAAATCGCTACTTTTGCGTAAGCGCAATGCACGTTTGAGCGCCACTGTAATCGATCGCAGGATTAAACCGTCAGGCTCCAGCGCCCTTTGGCGCGACGAGCCTTCAAAACGCGTCTGCCAGCGCGGGTTGACATACGTTTTCTGAAGCCGTGCTCGCGCAGGCGCGGAATGCGTTTCGGTTGCCATGTACGTTTCATAAAGAAACCTCTCCTCCACTTGAGATGTCCCGTAGATTATAACGAGTAACATTGTTCGGCGTCAAGTACGTTGCTGGTTTTGGTCAAGTAGCAGTTGTGTTTGCCCGCAGGGCCTATGCGTAAGTGACATTATCTATACGTACAGTGGTGGGTTTTTGTTCTCTTTTGGGGATTTTTGGTGGGATGAGTCAATAGTATTCCGCTTGCATTCATATAGCTTGCCAGAATACCTCCGTTCCCCTTAAGGGTACTCTGCCTGCGAGCGGAGTGGCAGGGGGCTCAGAGAGCGCCCCTGCTATCCCCTTGCGATTGCTACGATGTTTTGAAGCGCAGCAGGACGCGACCAAGGCGCACCTCGTCGTTGTCGCTCAGTGGTGTGGGGGTGTTAGGTGCCAGGCGCTGGCGGTTAAGGAACGTAAAGTTCGTGCTCTTCTCGTCCTCCAGCATATACTGGCCGTTCTCAACGAAGATGCGCGCATGCAGGCGAGAGACGCCGCCATCTTCACCGCCATGAGGTGTCAGGTCCACATCTGGGTAGATGTTGCTGACAGCGTCTTCGCGACCAATGGTGATATTGTCTTTACCACCCAGATCGAATTCCTGGTTGTCCGCCTCAACGATCAGGCGAGCCTGCAACGCGGGTGCTGCGGCAGGAGCGGGCGCTGCGGGTTCGGCGGGAGCGGATGGAGCAGCCGCCATGTCGGGTGCCGGAACCGGCGCGCCCAGCAGGCTAACGCCGCAATTTGAGCAGAACGCTTCCCCAGCCGGATTGGTGGCGCCGCAGGAGGGACATACCTGTCCTCCAGCCGCCGGTTCAGCCACTGGTGCGGGTGCTGGCTGCTGGGGTGCCGCATCCGCAGAAGGGGCTGCGCCACTCAGTGGCTCGCCACATTCATCGCAGAATGCCGAGCCATCAGGATTTTCGTGACCCAGTGAACACCTTACTGTCATGTCAATCTATCCTTCCTCTGTCAATAATTGTCCCTATATAACGCCTTGCGTAAGTTCATTACGCAGAGCTTTCCTTGCTATGTTTATAATTATTACGGCAACATGTCATCCAGGCGCTGCGTGAGTTTGCGCGTCTTATTGCCGATAGATTTGACCACATCTTGAGAAACCTGCTGACCCTGATTGATCTGTTCAAGGGCAGCCACTGTCTCCGCATCCAGTACACGGGTGACGTTAGGAGCAAGTTTGGTTGTTGCTTTGCCGGTCCGCTTGTACTCATCCAGCACGCGGGTAACCAGACGATTGGCATTGGCCTTCTCTGCGAAATTCATGACCAGCGCATTCACTTGCGCAGCCTGGTTGGCATCTTGAGTGAACGTTACCTTAATATCGTCGCGCAGCCTCTCTCCTGCCAGGCCAACCACGGGCACGTCATAGGTCAGCTCGGCCTGAGCAATACGGAAGAGGCCAGCCGGACGCGGATCGATCATCAGTTCAACCAGCACCGATTGCGGCGTATCCTTCTCCAGGTCACCAAGGTGGATAGTGACCTGGCGATCAGAAAGAGCAGTCTGGTCAATGTCGCGAATGATCGGGAGCACTTTAACGGCTTTGCGGGGGCTGACACCAGCGGGGAGGCGCAAGGTCAAGGTGGCATTGCGTACCGCTACGGCCACGGCGCTCTGCACCTGCTGCTGGAAGATTGCCATGGCATTCTCAGGGCTGCGAATAAATTCAGCTGGCATGCCGCCACTGAGCTGGCCGACGTCATCCAGCAAGTTCTCGTCCCAGTCAGCGCCAATGCCCAGCGGGTAGATGGAGATGCCTGAGGCAGCTGCGTCGCGAGCAAGTTGGCGACAGCGATCTGTGTCACCGTAGGTAACGCCATCAGTGAGCAGAATCATGCGATTCACGGCGTTCGGTATGTTCCAGCGGCGGAGCTCGCCCAATCCCTGGATCATGCCCAGCGACATCGTAGTACCGCCTGCGTCTTGAATGCGATCAATGGCTGCCGTCATACCAATGGGATCATTGGCCGGCATGGAGGGAATGATCACCTGCGCGGTATCATCAAAAATGACAACTGAAATGTAATCGCTTGGCTCCAGATGCTCGATGACCCGCTTCACCGCTTCCTTGACGTTGCGTAATTTAGCGCCTCGCATAGAGCCTGAATGGTCGATGACCAGGGCGAAGTTCAGCGGCATACGCACCTGGGCCACAAGTTCGGTCGGTCTGGCTTCCAATAAGGCATATGCGATCTGGCTTCCACCCGTCACCGGCATAAAGTCCTTACCTAGCTGGTGTGCCAGTGTTACTTCTCCGGGCATAGTTTCTCTGCTCCTTTCACGTTCGGCTGGCCCTAGTATATCATATATGCTACCATTCGTTCAGATGGGTGCGCGGCACTAGCCACGATAGTAGCATTTTCTGAACGCGAGTAGAATAAGTATAGTATTAGCGCACAAAAACGACGACCGCGCTGACATTGTCCTCTCCGCCATTAGCGTTGGCGGCCTCTATCAACTGCGCACAGGCTGTCTGGGGATCAGGCGCGTTATTGAGCATTGTCGCAATTTGCGGGTCACGCACCATCTCCCACAGGCCGTCTGAACAACTGAGCAGGATGTCTCCTGGATGCACCTGCTGCTTGAAGATGTCGATCTGTACATTGGGCTTATCGCCGATGCTACGATAGATCTGGTTGCGCTGTGGGTGCGTATAGACGTCATCCGGCTCGATCAGGCCTCCCGCAACAAGCTGGCCAACCAGTGAATGATCATTTGTGAGTTGATACAGGTTGCCTTCGTGCAACATATATGTGCGGCTATCGCCTACATTAAAGACAAACGCAAAATCCCCCACCATCATAAAACCGGTCAGTGTGGAACCCATATCCGATTTGTTGTTCTGGTTAGCCTGGCACAGTTCGGTGTTGGCATCCTCGATAGCTCCACGCAGCAGGGCAACGTAGCTCTCTTCACCCCGCTCTTGCGGCTTACCATCCTGCTCTTCAAGCAGGGGAGGGGCGATTAGTTCGCGAATGATACGCTCTGAGATAACGTTGACGGTCATGCGGCTGGCCACCTGACCTTTATCATGCCCACCCATACCATCGGCGACCAGAAAGACGCCAGATGGGGCGGCGATAGACTCATGCACGCGCTGAATCTGCAACACCAGGGTACTGTCTTCGTTGGGTTCGCTGCGCCTGAGATCGCCGGCATCGGAGTCGCAGGCCGCGATAAGGTGAACCCCGGTAGGGAACGAGCTCTGTGTCGCCTGGGGCTGCTCGACGGCGTATGTACGCTCCTGGTCGACAAAGGTGTTGACGATGGTTCCCTGCAAAACGTTCGTTTCCTGGGAGGCAGATTCGGCGCTGTGATACTCGTGCAAAATGTAGGCGGCGTTATTGAGCTCCGCGCCGCAGTCGATGCAAAACTCATCACCCTCGACGTTCTGTTCCGAGCCACAATTCCAACAATGCTTGTAACCCTGCTGGTCGTTCACCTGGTAGGTGTGCTCGCTTTCGTTCTCGCTCAAAACCTGGACGATTTCGTAGCGCCCGGCCACCAGCGTTCCTTCCGCCAGGGTAGGAAAGGTTGCAGTCGCTTGCTCCTGGCTGGTCTCATTCTCTGTAACCTGCTGCTGGTCCTGTTCCTGTTCCATGCTCTCCTCTTCCTGGGCAGTGGTCGGGGAGGCATCGTCCGCTGCTGTGGCTTCCGCGCTGCCCGCCTCTGCCGTTGCTTGTTGATTTTCTGCTGGTTCTGCTGGCTCGGTCGCGGCGGTCTCGCCCTCTGCAGCGGGGACACTGGAATCCGCGCCGGGGTCCGGCTCCCCCGCTGCTTCGCTCGCTCCGACCGTGCTGGACTCTTGCTCACCTGGCTCAATGATCATAGTTGGCTGCACGGAGACGTCTGGCTCCATCTGTGGTGCGGACGGTTCCGCCAGACCAAACATGATCGTTGGCGAGTCAGCAATGGCCTGCTTGCGCCGCTCCTCCTCCTCTGCCTCGGCCTCGCTCTGCGCGGATGGTGCCTGTTTGCTCTCTTCCCACCAGCGCTGCGTATGGTAGGCCATCATCTTCTCCGGCGTCAGGATCTGCGTTGGAGCCAGGCTGATATCGTCATCGGCAACAACCTCGACGGCCTGCGGTTCAGGCTCATCCGGCGCTACTTCTGGAGGGGGTGATGGATTCTGATCCACCGCCGCGGGCTGGGCAGCAGCCTCAGCCGTTCCCGCCTGCTCCTCCGCCTGTTCCGGTTGTGCCTGCTCTTGAGGCGCCGGGGCGGTCTGTGGCACAAACGACAAACCGCAGCCTTTACAGAACCTGGCATTCTCTCTATTCAGTGTATTACACGATGGACAGAGCATTTCTGCCCTCCTTTTTAAAGCTGTTTTTGTATGCGAAGGGCCTCGGCGTTGTCGGGATCAAGCTGCAATGCTTCAGCAACCATTTTCCGAGCCTCTTTCTTTTTGTTCAATTTGATATAACAGGCCGCCATATTGCTATAAATTTCGGGAGCGAACGGCGCCAGCTGACGCGCTCGCTCCAGCGCGCTCTGACCAAGCTGCCACTCTTTCAGCTTCATATGAGCTCGCCCCAGCTCATACCAACCTTCCCAGAGCTCTGGATCTTTCTGTGTTGCCTCGCGCAGCGTTTTAATCGCGTTGGTGACCTGCTTAGTCGCCACGTACAATCGACCAATCGCTATTAAAATCAACGCATGATCAGGGTTGATCTTCAACCCGTCGCGGAAGTGACCCCCTGCTTCCCGGTAGTTACCTTGCTCCATTGCCGCCAGCCCAAGCTGGTAGTGAATGGCGGAGTCCTGAGGAGCCAGAGCGAGGGCCTTTTTAAAGGCTCCAGCGGCCTGGCTATATAGCTCCAGGTCACGATAGCACATGCCGAGCTGGAAGTAGGCATCGAGCGCGTCTGGCTTGAGCCGTGTGGCCTCTTCGAAGCGCTCGGCAGCAAGCTTCAGATCTTCGGCGAAAACCTTTTTATTGGTCTCTTTCTGCGCCTGACCCGCTTGCCGGTAGGCACGTCCCAGATTATAGAGTGTATCATAGGAAGGCCCGCCAAGGCTAAGCGCCAGCTGAAACTGGCTCACGGCCTGGCTATAATTCTTATTGACAAGTTGCTGCAGGCCACTACGATAGGCCGCCGAGGGATCCCGCGCGGTCGCGGCGTTGTTGTTGCTGCCCACTGGCCGCGCCTGGATGCCTTGAGATGGCCGCGCCGAAATGCTGCCCTGCACTGGCCGCGCTCGGATACCTTGAGATGGCCGTGCCGGAATGCTGCCCTGCACCGGTCGCGCCCTGATGGGCGCTCGCGCGGCCTGTACACGCACTGGCGGAGGCGCGGCAACCCCTTGCACGAGGGGTTGCCCGTCGCGCTTGCAGAATTTAGCGCCGGGACGATTCTGAAAACCACAGCGAGAACAGACCAGCCCCACAGCCGGAGAAGCTGCCTGCACAATAATGGTCGAGCTGGGAGAGATCGCCGGAATC
>JAFMRP010001180.1 GCA_017354095.1 Ktedonobacteraceae bacterium | reverse complement strand
GGAGAAATATCGATTATATTGAAAAAATTGGAATAATGGGGTATTGGATTGAAAGATGGAGATAGATGTATTTGATGTGTATGAGTTGGTGTGATCGGGGATGGTGTTTGGCGGGTGGGTGGCTGCGCCTGGGCACCTGCGAGCCAGCCACCCGCCCCCACCGGCCACCCGCGAGGGGTGGCCCTACATATTGGGTGAGAGGGTTGGCAGGGGAGGGCAGGTTGGTAGGGTCTGGTGCAGCAGATGGTGTCAACGTTCCCTTGTGACGCACTCCGTCACGCTCGGAACCTGGTCAGGCGTTTCCGATGAGAGCGGAGTAAAATGCTCAATGGCCTTCATCTCATGGTCCTCGGCACGCCAGATCCCGCTGCTATAGCCATGTGGAAGCACCTCGTAGAAGCGAATAAACCCTCCACGCGCGTTCCCTGGCTGCATAACCCAGCGCATAATAGATGCGTGTTCGGGACTACGCGCAAACTTCAACAGTGCATCGCGGTCGGCAAAGAAGGCGATGGTGCCCAGCGTAAACGGAAAACGATACCAGACGCGATGCCCACGATAGCCGGGCGTCTGCTTTAAGCGTTTTACCAGAGGACGCCAGCGACGGTACAGTCCCAGCAGTCGCAGCGGGCCGGCGAAACACGTTGCGCCTACGAATTGTGCGGTTGCCTGCCCAATAGCGGGGGCGTGGGAGAAATCAGTTGTGCGCATCGTTGACCTCGTTTTCTCCTGTGTGAGTCTCTCTGTGGTAGACCGTTTGACCACCTATGAATGTTCGTTCAACCGCCACCTGATTCCATGCTTCTGGTGGCGTCTCCAGCGGATTGCGCGTCAGCATGACCATATCTGCTCGTGAGCCAGGACACAGTATGCCTACTTTGCCAGGCAGGTTCGCAGCCAGCGCCGCTCCTGTCGTCCACAGACGCAGTGCCTCCAGCGCAGTGATAGCTTGTTGACCCTGATGGATCAGGCCACCGGAGGTGCGGCGCGTCATCGCAGCCTGCATTCCTTGCAGTGGGCTATAGGGTGCGATAGGAGCATCTGAGCTACCTGCCAGTGCCACCCCTGCGTCTAACAAATCTCGTAGCGGCACACTATGCAGGCGTGGAGGAGTCGGCATGGCCTCCCATTCATCCCCCATCTGGCTGATATACATCGGTTGTACGACGCCGATGGCTCCGACATCCGCCAGCCTTCGCGCCTGACGTACATCAAGCGAAACCAGGTGCTCAACGCGATGGCGCTGCCACCGACCACGCGTCGGGAGTTGCTCATACGCCTGCAGCGTCCCTTCGACCGCCGCATTGCAAGCTGCGTGGACCGCTACTTGAAATCCCCGCCCATGCGCCTCTCGACAGAGCGCGGCCAGATGCTCCGGCTGATAGTGCAGGAAGCCCAGGCTTACACGACCATGCTGATCAAGATGTGGCCGTTCGGGCGCACTGCTCTGCGCGAGGAGCGCCGGTCTACGCAGCTTTGCCGCACGTCCCACCAGACTCACAACCCCAGCAAACGCCTCCAACATCCCGATGCAGACAGCACAGCGGCTTCCTCCATCCGCGAAAATCTTAAGCGCACCCACCTGTAAACCATCCAACTGCTCGCCCGTTAGCGGTCCTGACAGGCGATCTACCGGCTCCTGAAACAATCCTCCACCGCTAATGAAAAGCATCGAAACAGGGAGAGGCAAGCGCTCTTCTCGCCGGGCGCGCCGCAAGTAACTTTCGAGCAATGCGTCAACGCCGGGATCGCAGACATGGGTAATGCCTGCGGCGAAGAGCTGCTGGCAGTAGCGCTGAAGAGCGGCCAGCCAGTCCTCATAGCCTGTCCCCCCGGCGGCAGTGCGCGCCAGCGCCTCCACTCGTCCGACCGCCGTCTCCAGTAGCTCTCCTGTAGGTGAACCATGTCGATCACGCTGAATGCGCCCACCCTGAGGATCGGGTGTCTGCCGATCAATACCAGCCACACGCAATCCTGCCGATGAGACGACCGCTTCGTGAAAGCTGAAATGCATGACGAGCACTGGACGTTCGCCTGCGACAGCATCAAGATCGTAGCGCGAGAGTCTTCTTCTGTGATCATGGAAATTCCAGGGCCTATAGTTGTAGGCATACAGCCATTCCCCTGGCTGCTTTCTCATCAATTGCGCTCTCAGCTGTGCCTGTATCTCCTGTACCGAGCGACATTCCGCCAGGTTGATGCCCAGCTGGCACCACGCCGCAAGGGTGAGATGATGATGCGCGTCAATAAAGCCAGGGCAGAGGACACGGCCTCTGAGATTGACGATCTCGGTGCCTGGTCCTCGCAGCGCCATGACCTCCGCTTCGCCGCCTACTGTATGCACTCGTCCGGCTTGCACTGCCAGCGCTTCTGCCTGTGGCTGCGCTTCATCCAGCGTGAGAATCGTTCCTCCA
>JAFMRP010001179.1 GCA_017354095.1 Ktedonobacteraceae bacterium | reverse complement strand
GTGGCCGATTAGGAGTCGCGGCAGGAGCGGTCGGTGTGGCGCAGGCCTGCCTGGACGCGTGCGTCGACTTCACACGTCAGCGCCAGCAATTTGGCCAGCGTCTCGCCGACTTCCAGATGGTACAGGCCACCCTGGCCGATATGGCGGCAGATGTCGAGGCCGCGCGCCTGCTGGTCTATCGCGCGGCCTGGCAGCAGGACCAGGGCCAGGAAACCACCAGAGCTACCTCCATCGCCAAGCTCTTCGCCACCGAGGCCGCGACGCGTGCAGCCTCAGAGGCAGTGCTGCTGCACGGCAATCGCGGCTACTCCAACGAGTACCCCGTCGAGCGCTACTACCGTGACATCAAAGGCCTGCAAATCTACGAAGGGACAAGCCACATCCAGCGCCTGATCATCGCCCGTGACCTCGTCGGGCGCAAGCGATAAAACACCGTTTTTTGCTGTATATTTTTTACGATCAAATTGCATTGTATAATAAGCAAGGAGCGGCAACGTGTGGCCGCTCACTGGCCTTATGTATACGCCACACAGCTGTGGTTTCTCTGCAACGTGTTTGAAAGGCAGGAGAAGTGTATGGCCGACTCCGAATACTGGAACCCCAAAAACGAAACGATGCCCCGCTCCAAACTCCAGGCACTGCAACTCCTCAAACTGCGCCGCATGTGCGAATGGGCCTACGCCAGCAGCCCTTTCCACCGGCAGCGCTTCGACAGCGCGAACTTTCATCCTGAACGGCTCAAAACCCTGGATGACCTGCGCCGTATCCCCTTCATGACCCGTGAGGAGTGGATGGACTCCCAGGTCCGGCAGCCTCTTTTCGGCGATCTACCCACCACCGGGCAGCACAACGCCATTCGTTATCACCTCACCTCCGGCACCACCGGGCGCACGCCCATCCGTGTGCTCGATAGCACCAAGGATTGGAACTGGATCAGCGAAATGTGGTGCTATGGCTTCTGGGCCTTCGGCGTCAGGCCCGGAGATACCGTCTATTTCGCCTTTGGCTATGGCTCTTTTATCGGCTTCTGGGGCGCGCACTACTGCTGCGAGAAAATCGGCGCGCTAGTCATACCTGGTGGCGCACAGACGACCGAGGGCCGTATCAAGCAGATTATCGAGATGGGAGCCACCACCGTCTGCTCAACACCTACCTACGCGTTGCATCTCTGGCAAAAGGCACAGGAGATGGGCATCGACCTGGCAAAGGAGAGCAACGTCAACAAGGTGATCCTCTCCGGCGAACCGGCTGGCTCTATTCCAGCGGTCAAGCAACAGCTAGAGAAGGCCTGGGGAGCGAAATGCGGCGATAGCGCGGGCATGACCGAACTGGGCACCATCATGATCTTTGAATGTTCACACCAGCCTGGCGGAACGCATATCATCGAGGATCACTATATTGAGGAGGTCATCAACCCCCATACCGACGAGCCAGTTGGCTATGGCGAACTGGGTGAGCGCGTGGTGACCTCGTTCGGACGCGGCTTCATCCCGGTCATTCGCTACCGCACGAAAGATATGGTTATGAAGGTGCCGGCCAGCACCTGCAGTTGTGGGCGAACCTGGGACCTCTATGACGGCGGCATTCGCGGCCGCTGGGATGATATGAAGCTGATTCGTGGCACCAATGTCTATCCACGCGCTGTTGAGGCCCTTATCCGCGAATATGCGGCTATCGACGAATTCCAGATCTACATCTGGCGCAAGGATGACATACAGGATGAGATCACGATCAAAGTCGAACTGGCCCCGGGTCACGAGGCAGATTGGGGCACGCTGCAGCCGGACCTGATCAAAAATCTGGGTGCGGCCCATGAGGGGCTGCGCTTTAACATCGAACTGATGGATCGCGGCACACTGCCCCGCTTCGAGCTGAAGGCCAAACGCCTCGTCGACGTGCGTCCAATCGCTCGCTATAACCAATGAGGAGGATGGAGCATTCGGCAAAAGGAGGTATTTTTATGAGAATGATGTAAATTTGGGAATTCCGTGAGCGCAAATTTTGATAAATCGGTGAGCGATCTGCCTTCTTTCTGAGGAAAGACCCACGCACCGATTTATCCTGATTCCATCCATAGAATTCCCAAATTTACATACAGTGGAGAAAAGAAATTATCTGCCATATTCTGAGGTTCACTGTCTAGAAACTTATCTTTTTCCTATTTTTAGACTCTCTATGCAATACGATTAAAACCAACCTTCGGAAATGAGAGTGAAATCGATCAGATATTTCCTCTTACTAGTTGTTCCACTGGTTGCATTCTTCCTGCGCACAGCACAGCCCGATTACTGTGACTTCCTGATCATAACAGGAGGCTGCGTCACGGTGCAAGCCGTGCTCCGAGGCTCCGCATGGCCTCGCTGTGCAGCACTTCATTAAACCCATGGGAGTGCCTGACGGGTTGGTGTCCAGCTC
>JAFMRP010001178.1 GCA_017354095.1 Ktedonobacteraceae bacterium | reverse complement strand
TATAGGGGAGACTGACACTCGATAATGGGGGAGACGAGAAAAAAATCGCTTCTTCCCCATTATTGTACGCCATGTGTCAAGGAATCCACATCGTCCCAAGGGCCGGTTTATTTTCAGGCGTTTTCGGGTATCCTCCATTTCAGTATCCTCAAGCGGATCGTAAAACCTTGCTTTCGATGCAGCCTCCTCAGCGGAAAGGTACATCAGAAAACTGACAAGGTCAAGTGATCATGCATGAGTGATTATGGATGTAAGGAGGATATGCAATGCTTGACCAGGAGCAACTGGCCGCCGAGCTCTCGCATGTTTTCTGGATTGGTGGCTCTCCCTGCGCGGGGAAATCCAGCATCGGCCACACACTCGCTCGTGTCTATGTCTTTGTCGGCTATCACGTTGATACAATGGCCAGGAACCACCTGGCCCGGCAGCTGGCCGCGGGCGATCCACTGATGACGGCATTCGCGCGCATGAACTTGAACCAGCGCTGGGTGGAGCGCTCGGTGGAGACACTGGTACAGGAGACGCTGGAGTCGTGGACCAATGGCTTTCGCCTGGTGATTGAGGACTTGCTGGCCATGCCAAAAGAGAATTTTATTATCGCCGAGGGCAATTTTTTCCCCGAGTGCGTGGCGCCATATCTTTCCAGCCCGCACCAGGCCATATGGCTGGTACCATCGGATGCCTTCTGTGATCAGACCAGGCGACGCAGAGACGCAGAACTGAGCCAGCGACAAAAAGCGCATGGCATCCGCTCGCCATACAGCGATCCCGAAAAGCGCCTGAGCAACATCATCGCCAGGGATTGCCAGCTGGCACACCACGTAAGACAGGAGGCCGAGCCACGCCACCTGACGTTCTACGAAGTAGACGGCAGCCGCTCACTTGATGAGATGACAGCGCTGGTTGAGCAGCACTTTGAGCCATATCTCGTCGAACGCCTGCACAGCATGAAACCAGCATAGCGCCGGGCAACCAGAACAGGATAGGCCAATCCAGCCAGCTATTTGACAGCGAGCACGATCAATGTTATAGTAAGGCCAATAAATGTAATCATCCTAAGAAAGGAACCTGTTGTTCTCAAATGAGAGAGACACGGACGAGACGATTGAAGCAGAGTAGGCTTCTCGGGCTTGGGCACCTTAGATACGTCGCCCAGGGCCTGTGATTTGTCCTCCGGGAGGTTCCAGCAAAAAAAATCGCAGAGCAACTAGCAAAAGCCGTGGGCGACAGTAAATGCCCACGGCTCTTTTGTTTCTATCTCAAATCAGCCGTGGAAGCAGTTCCGCGGTTTTTATTTTGACCAGAAAGATATTCAGAAAGGGGATTTATTCATGAGCGAACTGGCCAGAAGACACACATCGGCAGGCAATGGCATGCAAAAAGGACCCATTACCAAATATCGTCCCTTCCCGCTCATCGATCTGCCCGACCGCCAGTGGCCGGCACGCACGATTACGGCTGCCCCAACCTGGTGCAGCGTGGATCTACGCGATGGTAACCAGGCGCTACCCATTCCGATGGGTATCAATGAAAAGCTGACGATGTTTCAGCTGCTGGTCGATGTTGGCTTTAAAGAGATTGAGATCGGCTTTCCCTCATCATCACAGATTGAATTCGACTTTATCCGCCGCCTGATCGAGGAGAAACGCATTCCCGATGATGTGACCGTACAGGTCATCACACAGGCCCGCAAAGAGCTGATCGAGCGCACGTTTGAGGCCATTCAGGGTGCGAAGCGCGTCATCCTGCACCTGTACAATTCGACCTCGCCAGCGCAACGCCGCCTGGTCTTCGGCCTGGATAAAGCTGGCATCGTCGAGATCGCCACGCGAGGCACACAGTTGGTGAAGGATCTGCTGCCGACCGTTCCCGATACCGAGGTTATCTACCAGTACTCACCCGAGAGTTTCGCCCTGACCGAGATCGACTTCTCATTGGAGATCTGTGAAGCAGTCGTCGATGTCTGGCAGCCAACGCCGGACAAGAAGATCATCCTGAACCTGCCCGAAACGGTACAGATCGCGACTCCCAATGTCTACGCCGACCAGATCGAGTGGTTCTGCCGCCATATGCGCGACCGCGAATCGGCCATTATCAGCGTACACACGCATAACGACCGCGGCACGGGTGTAGCTTCGACCGAACTGAGCCTGTTGGCCGGAGCAGAGCGCGTCGAGGGCACACTTTTCGGCAATGGCGAACGCACCGGCAACGTTGATATCGTGACGGTGGCCCTCAATATGTACATGCAGGGCATCGATCCCGGCCTGGACTTCAGCGACATCAACGCCGTTCAGGACGTGTACAAAAAATGCACGCGCATGGGCATTCACGAGCGCCATCCTTACGCGGGTGAACTGGTCTTCACGGCCTTCTCCGGCTCGCACCAGGACGCTATCAATAAAGGAATGGCGG
>JAFMRP010001177.1 GCA_017354095.1 Ktedonobacteraceae bacterium | reverse complement strand
ACTAGGAGCATTTTCCCTAATCTTATGGGAGCACTAAGGTGTGGGTGCAGCCAACTGGGGAAAGGTGTATGGGAGTACCAGCAGATCGGACGATCGGTGAGAAGCAAGGATCAAAAGAATCGGTATATCCGATCGAAATGACACATTCAGTCATCGGAGGAAATAGAAGTTACCGATTATTTATCTGCTGCTCAGCGGAACCAAACGGCTTCGGTTAGTTACGACAGCTCATCCCTGGGATCTCCCGCTCAGGTGTGACCATGGTGGCTGGACTGGGAGTGCGCCTTTCCCATGAAGACGCCGCACGCTATGCCTTCCTATTGGGAACGCCGCTCATTGGAGCCGCCGCCATCCTCGAACTCCCTCAACTTTTTGGTCTTCCTACCATCACGCTGCTGCTAGTGTTCATCGGGATGATCGTGTCGGGTGTGGCCGCGTTTCTGAGCACGAAATTTTTGCTCACGTACTTTGAGACGGGGTGTCTTTATCCCTTTGCCTATTATTGTTGGGGAGCGGGCTTGCTCTCCTTGATGTTCTTCCTGATCATTCGGTAAGGGGTGGAAGCACTCGTGGTCCCTGCAATCACATCAGCAAATGCGCCCCGTGGAATCGATCGATCAAGAAAACAGTTCTATGCAGGTTGGCGAACCTGTGCCCGATAGGAAGGAGGGGTTTCTCTATTCCGTTGGTCGTCTGCAAGAAGCGTTTCACCGACTTGCCCGTCGGAGTGTTTGCCACCCACCTGATGGCGAAACACCTGTTCGCTGGTTCCACACTCAGGTCGATACCAGTGCAGATGGAAACGGCGGTGTGGGAATCCGAGCGATTTGCCGCCATGTTTCGATCCCACAGGCACCGCGACTCTTGCCAATGAACGCTCTGGCGTTTTTTCCGCTCACCTTCTCTTTGCTCAAGGTGCGGTTTTCGAGTAAGGGAGTTGTGAGGGCTGGGGCATCGTCGCGTGTATCATAGTAGTCTCAGTGAGAGAATTGGGCGCGCGCTCATCGAGCAGTGATACGTGCTTGAACGTTCGCCACATCGTCACATCGTAGCCAATCTCCAGAACGCCAGCGAGCAAGATTGGGAGACCAAGTGCCAGAAGAGGTCCGATCAATAAGACACTGGAGGCAAGGGGACTGATGGAGACGGCGGTGCTGCGCGCGATGGTAGCGAAACTGGCAGTTGCGGTGCGCTCCTGTGGGGAGACAAGGGCAGCAGTAAAGGCCTGACGAGCTGGAACGTCCATCTTGGAGAGCGATTGGCGCAGCAGCAGGCAGAGCGCAGCCAGAGGAAAGGTTGGCATACACGCGACCAGCACCAGGAAAATGTTCGAGATGAAGTGTGGCGCAAGCATCGTGCTGAGCAGGCCAAAGCGCCGCGTCAAGCGAGGAGCCAGCACAAGCGACAATGCCGCAAGCAGGTTGACACCAAAGAAGAGCATGCCCAACGAACCGAGCGTGACGCCAAAGCGCTGGCGAAACCACATCGAGAGAATGGTTTGCACCGCTAGCCCACCAGCGAAGGAGTCGAAGGCAAACAGGCTCAGGAGGACCAGGACCACGCCACGCACACGCAGCCCAGAACGCCGTCTGACCAGTTCCTTGCTTTCATCTCGCTTCTGCAGCACAACTGGTAGCTCAGCCTGGCGCGAGAGGCGCATGAACAGCAGCGCCGTGCAGCCCGCCACCAAGCCATAGAGGGCAAAGAGCACATGTACATACAGCCTCTCGCTCACTCCCATGTGCGCCAGTACGCCTGTCAGGCCGACCAGTAAACCGCCAACAGCTCCAGCCAGTTGCGCGCTCAGATTATAGAGTGCATAGAGGGAGGTAGCACCTTGGCGAGAAGAGGATTGGGCCAGAATCGCCTGCTCCACGCCACTAAAGGCCGTGTTGTCATTGGTGGAGGGCGAGATGGTTCCGCAGAACGCTGCAACCAGCAGGAGAGGATAGAAGCCCGTACAGGCAAAGGTCAGGCCCGTCCCCATCATCAAGCAAGCAGAGACCATCAGCAGGCGCTTGCGTCCCAGGCGATCGGCGTAGAGTCCCATGATGAAACTGAAGGTGATCGAGCCAAGAGAGGCGACAGTGAGCAAGATACCCACGTTCAGCGCCGAGAGACCGGCATCGGTGAGGGCGACTCCAAGCAGGACACTCGTGAAGCCGTAGCCGAAGGTGCGCAAGGCGCGCGCCCAGATGATCAGGCGCGCGTCTGTGACAGGCAGGAGCGCCAATAGTCGCTTACGTATATTCCACATAGAAAAACCTCTTACAACTTCTAATACATTGTAGAAGCGATAGAGAAATCGCACCCTTCTATGTTTTTAGAGGACTCTTTGTGTGTAAATGTGATTGCTGGATGGCGGCAAAATTTGATAATTATCTGGCGTAATACCAGTCTGACCTTTTTCTCCCTG
>JAFMRP010001176.1 GCA_017354095.1 Ktedonobacteraceae bacterium | reverse complement strand
TGAGATATATCAATACAGGTTAAAAGCCAACCTCCCCCACCAGACATGTAAGGCCACCCCTTGCGGGTGGCCGTCTTGTGGTGGTCAACTGCCCCCTGCCAGAGGCTACCCGCTAAGATTCAACCTTGACAGGCGCACTGAATGTATACCCTACACCCGGCACCGTCATGATGTAGCACGGACTGTTAGGGCTCGGCTCAACCTTCTGCCGCAAATGGCGAATATGCGTCTTTACCAGCCCGGAGTCGCCCGACTCATCGTAACCCCAGACTCGCTCAATGATCATGTCCGTCGTTAACACCTGGCCAGTGTGCGACATCAACAAATGTAATAACCGGCTCTCAGTGGGCGTGAGCCTGACTTTAATACCGTCCCTGGTGACTTCATGACGCATCGCATCCAACGTCACCGGCCCCACTGTTACGGCGGATGAACCAGCGCTACCACGCACATTCGTGGCACGCCGCATAATCGCTTTGATACGCGCCAACAGTTGACGGGGACTGAACGGCTTGCGCAAGTAATCGTCGGCTCCCAACTCTAACCCACGAACCTCGTCGTCCTCACGATCATGCGCGGTGAGAATCAAAACCATTGAGTTGGTTTCAGTTCGCATCTGGCGACATACTTCAAAACCATCAAGCTTGGGCATCTGGATGTCCAGTATCACCAGGTCCGGCAATGTCTCACGCCAGCGCTTGATCGCCTGCTCACCATCAAACGCCCGCACAACGTCGTACCCATGACCCTTCAACCAGTAACTGAGCATGTCTACCATGTCGCGGTCGTCATCCGCTACCATGATTTTCAACTTGCGTTCCTCCTACATACCCTACATGACAATACAGAGATATATACCGATATAATTACAGGCACGATAAGTCCTTTTTTTATCCTTCCATCGTTAGTAACGCGACTCGGTGAAAGCAGTAACATTTTGACACAATTTGGGCTACAAATAGACACTTTTTCACACTACCCGCAACGTCATCTGTATAGCAGCACAGCTTGACTTTCCGCCCGCCAGGAACTAGACTCAACATAGCCAGTGACAATACGACAAAAGGATAATCTTTTATGGATCGAGAAACATTGCTCGCCCAGGCACGCGAGGCCGCTCAACACGCGCATTGCCCCTACTCCCACTTCCGCGTGGGCGCGGCCGTGGTCGCCAACAATACCGTCTATACTGGCGTCAATATTGAGATCTCTAGCTATAGCCTGACTCTCTGCGCCGAACGCCTGGCCCTGGCCCTGGCCGTCTCTGCCGGCGCTAGCCCCATCACCCACATCGCCGTGGCCTGCATCGATACCCCCGCCGATGCCCCCCTCAATGAACGCACCCCCTGCGGCGCATGCCGCCAGTGGATCGCCGATCTGGCACCCAACGCTCTGATCTATATCGATGGCAGCGAGGAAACCTTTACGATAACTGATTTGTTGCCCCACGCCTTCGGCTTGTAATACCACCTCTTGACAGAATATCCACTTCTTGTGTACGCTATAATTCCCAGAGGATTTCGCTCGTAGTGCTACCTCCTAGTGCCGCCATCCAGCGTACACTGCAGAGGTGTTTCTATGGCATCTTGCGCAATTGCGCATCTCGCATCACAACGGTCTTGCTCCCCTCGAGCAATTAACTCATGTCAATCTCTGTTTCCATTCTTCTTTAACATCGTCTCACGTATTCCCTTTACAGTACACTTCCCTCTAGGCGGAAAACTCAACCAGAAACGCCGTTCCTTTGCTCAACGTGACAGCAAAGAAACTTTTTTTGATCTTCAGAGCCCTAACCTCACTTCCTGCAATCAAGTGAGAACCAGCGCTCTGTAAGGGAACCACGTCGCGCGGTCAGTCACACTACAAACGCCTTTTGATATGCAAAAACCGCTAGAGTCACCAGAAGCAATTGATATGTACCAGGCGCTCTGCGATGCGGCAGGGCCAAAAGGCAATCTGTAGGACCATCCATTGGGAAAGGAGAATACAATGGCTCCGCGTTTTACTGTCGGCATTGAAGAAGAGTTTCAGATCGTAGATAAAACGACAGGCCTGCTGGCTTCCAAAATTCATCCTGTGCTCGATAAAGGCGTTCCCTTACTGGGAGATCACATCAAAGCGGAGATGCTGCAGTCGGCTGTCGAGATCATTACCGAAGTCTGCCCCAATGTCGCAGCCGCCCGGCTGAACCTGTCCTACCTGCGCAATGAACTGGCACGCATCCTGGAGGAACAAGGGCTGGCCATGATCAGCGCGGGTACACACCCCCTTGCACGCTGGCAAGATCAAAAACGTACCATTAACCCGCGCTACGCCGAACTGGAAGAAGAGTTTCAGGATGTCGGTCGCTCGATTCTTATCTTTGGCCTGCACGTCCATGTCAGCATCGACGACCATGCACATGCAATCCCTCTGA
>JAFMRP010001175.1 GCA_017354095.1 Ktedonobacteraceae bacterium | reverse complement strand
AAACCTTTGATGACCAGTTCGCTGTCCACCAGGCGCACTATCATGGTATATTCGCCAACCGGCACTGCCTTGAAAGCGATATTGCCCAGGTCGTCTATCCGCGTGCTCATGAGCGGCGCGCTATAGCCACTCCCCCCCCCAGGCTCCTGCTCGACAGCACCATATAGCTCGACGACAGCCCCCTCCAGTTCCTCAACATCATCCTCGATTTCGTCATTGGTAAACAGCCCCAGCAGCATGATATCACCACTGCTGGTACGCGATAGATGCAGCGAGATATTGATATCACTGGCCCGGTACTGCCGCGGCCAGGTGCTGCCCTCTACAGCAACCGGACCGCTGTTCCCCCCCTCCATACCACGCGTGACAAGCTGTGGCCGCATCGGCACCAGCGCGGCTATGATGCGCCGCAATTTCTCACCAATCCCATTAAGTCCCGTTTCAGGCACTGGCTCAAAACCAGCCAGTACTTTCCTGATCTCCTTGACTTCGTTGGCACAGAGCGGGCAGTACTCCAGGTGCTCCACAATTGGCATTACTTCATCGGCGGATAACTGGTTCGCACAATAAAAATTCAACTGCGTTGCCGATGGGCACTGGCTGCGATAAAGTCTGGCCGCTAGCGACACCTCCAGATTCTGATAGCGCACCAAACGCCGCTGGCAAACCTCGCACTGGGCCAGGTGTTCCCCCATTTCCGGCGGCAGGGGCACGTTGTCCAGTATATGATGAATGAAATCTTCTTCCTTAGGGGCCTTTGAGCTTGCACAGTCCAGCATGTTCTCTATACCTCATGTCAAATAATTGCGTAAGTACCATAGCATCTGCTTGCCTTATCATATCTCATTATCTAGTGAGCTCGCTATATAAACGCTCGTCTCCTGTTTTTTCGTCTCATTAATTTATTAGTACAGGCAACAAGAAAGAAAAAGAGCTTATGGCGATTACCACAAGCTCTTTTGATGATACATGCCCTACCAGCAGCCCCTGCTACCTTCTTCCTCCCGCGTCCAACTTCCACTTCAGCTTATCAATGTTACGCATAATTCGCTCCATGATATTGCGCTTGAGGCGATAAATCTCTTCCTCACCCTTGAATTCTCCAGCACAATAAGCAATAATCTGCCGTGGCTTCAAATTACAATGGAAAAGCAAGTACGCCACACGCTGCTCCCTCTGACCGGGCAAAACGCTCTTGATGGCCTCCCACAACTCATCCTCATGATAGCGATCTTCCACCAACGGCTCGTCAGGATGACCATAATCAGGCATGGGCTCCTCCCGCGGTCGCGAATACATACGCAACGTATCCATCACAGCACAATTCAAACATAAATGCAAATAACTTAATGCCCCCGCCAGCGTTGTGAATTCTAGCTTTTGTTCACTCACCGCCTTCCAGAAACGACTGAAAGTATCATCGATATAACTCTTCTCAGCATCATGCCGCAATGCAGATTCCCGGTACGGATGACGCCCCAACCACTGGCGCACACTCTCACCCAGTTGATCACGCAACACCATCCAGGCCTCATCCTGCCTCAGAATCACCGCTCGCCGGAAAATCTCCAGGCAGTACTTGTCATTGCTCGACTCTTTACGACGATACTTACTTAACTCACGCGCACTGCTCTCTGCCAGGGTCGCCAGGCTCATTTCACCAGGAGTCATCTCTATTCTGATTCCCATTGTGCTTACCTACTTCCTCTTTCAGCCAGGCCTGAAGACGCCATCTCCTTACCAATCCTTGCTCACTCTTTGTTGAAAATAGATGATTTTCCCCCCCTTCCACAAACTCACCAGTTACTCTAAAAAGTGTACTTTATTGCTCAGCTAAAGTCAAGCTTTACTGAAACATTTTTCTCCTTTCCCCTGTATAAGCTCTCCAGTATCTATTGCCAACCTGCGTCCCTCTTCCCACTTTCCACCTAATCCGCCACCCTTTTCTTGTCTCTTTTTCCCAAAAGAGGTATACTGTGTCCATACGCAAGCATACAATCCACCCGGGAAATAAGCAATGACGCACGTAACTCTGAGATCGTGAACCGTTGCACAAAAAGGCAGTTTGTGATATGAACGTGCGCATCTTAATCGGTGTTGATACGAACTTTTCCCCCCTTACACAATATACCCTGCGCGTTGTGGGTGAACTCTTCCAGGATACCACCTCCAGAGTCTACCTGGTCCTTCTCAATGTGATCCCCATCACGCAGGTTATCGCCGCTCACCCCGGCTGGTATGTCGGCCAGGATATCTCCTTTACCCCCTCAACCTGGCAACGCTCCCAGGCGGAGGAAGTCCTGCGCAAAGCCTGCGCGCTTGCCCAACAACATGGCATCCCCCCCGAACAAACGAAAAGCGTTGTGCGCTCAGGCGCCACTGTGGACGAAATCGTGAAAACCGCTCGCGAGATGCACG
>JAFMRP010001174.1 GCA_017354095.1 Ktedonobacteraceae bacterium | reverse complement strand
GTCCTCTGCGATCTCGGTCACGCGTCCCTGCCCGATTAAAAGCTTGACGCCCTCCTTGATCTTCTTATTGGAGATATTCTCGACGGCCTCCAGGAGGCCTTTCTCTTTCTGCCTGATAATCTTTTCCAGGCGGGCGCTGGACATTCCCTCACCCTGCAGCTGCTCGAATGGCGCGCCGGCGCTGATAGACTGATGCTGACGATCGTCACCAACCAGAAGAACGCGATCCTGCGGCCGGAGACGATTGAAGAAGTCCCGCATATTCTCGCTGCCGGTCAGGGAGCTTTCATCGAGGATGAAAGCCTGTGGACCTTTCGGCCCGTTCTCCTGGCTATGGAGAAACATCTGAAGTGTCATTGATTGGATATTGGCCCCGGACAGGAGCGCCGCGGCCCGCGTCGTGGGCGCGAATCCCGACACTTCATATCCGGCCTTCTCGAAGGCTATCTTGATAACTCCCAGAACCGTGGTCTTGCCAGTGCCTGCCTTGCCATGCAGACCCGCGATCTGATCGCGGTTGGTGAGAATCTCCTCTATCGCCTTCTTCTGTGACTCGTTGAGTTCGATTCCTAGATCGCCAGCTATCCTCTGGATCTCCTGTTTGACCTTGCCGGCTTCGATGACGGCCGGCTGCGTTCCCTTGCCCTCTTTCATCTTCTCGATGAGGCTGCGCTCCAGGTCGAGCATGTACTGGCTGGTGATATAGGGGATCTCATTCTTCCGCTCGATCCTGATAATCTCACCTGACTGCTCGCGCCTTGCGATCTCTTCCTTGACGGCGGCATAGGTCGTTAGCCCCATGTTCCGGCGAAGCGAATGTTTGATGAGGTCACGGCGATCGGCGACTGCCTCGCGCTCCAGTACATGGTCCCGTCCGAAGGTCACCGCCTCCTTGGCCCGCTTGTCGATCTCCTCTTTCGAGTGCTCGATCGGTCCGCGGGCTCGCGCCCGGTCGACCGCGTTGCGCGCCTGGTTGTCATGCTGCCGGTCGAGCTCCTGGTGCCGCTCCAACATCTTCGCCTTATTGAACTTCTTGCTACGGCGATTGGCGGTGGCTGCCGCCTGGCGGAGTCCTGCGCCTTCCTTGACCTGGATACCGGAGGCATTCAACCTTGCCTTCATCTCCTGCGCCTCCTGGCGCAACTCTTTGCTGCGCTGGCTGTGGGCGTCTAGATAAGCTTGCGAAAACCCGGGTATCTCCGGCGCACCGGTCTTGTGGTCGATCTCGATCTCATAACCCAGTTTCTGAGCTAGCTCAGCCAGGACCGTGCGATAGATCGATGTGGCATATTGTTGGCCAGCGAATAATTCAGCTGGTTGCAGCGCTCGCCACTTGGCGTCCTCGAGCCTGGTGAGATTGAAGGTCAGGCAATGTGTATGTAGCTGCGCGGCGGCGAAGCCGTTTTTGTCCGGACGTGAAGTATCATGCTCGAAGAGCGCCGCGAGCATCTTGCCGGTCGTGACTGCCGGGTTGTTGCCGCCCATACGTGCCTGGATGTCTTTCTCAATCTCGCTGAGGGCGACCTCCACAGCCCTGCGGTGAGCCTCTTTCAAACGTTCGTCTCCGCCAACCAGGGCAGCAAGCGAAATGGTTTTCGGCGCTGAAAAGGTCAGATCCCATCCAGCCCTATGCCCCCTGGTCGTGACCTTCTCTCCGAATTTGTTGGTGCAGGTATAGGGTCTGACGTGCTTGATCAACTGCCTCCCTGTTTGCGTGTCCTGACCTTCGACCAGCCTCGACATCTGGTCCCTGCTGATCTCGCCTTTCAGTCCGAACTCGCCGGCGAGTTTGCCGAACCATCGCCCCTCGATGCTATCGCTCTGGGTGTAATAGTTCTCTTTGGTGTTAGTGTATTGCTCCTCGAAGTAATTGAGGGCCTGGGCACTGCCCAGCGGTTTGCTAATTGTTAACATAATGTCTCCATAGAATAGAATCCGGTTGTGAACTAGCCCTCCGGTTGAGGTAGAACTTGTTCTGGGATGTCGTGTGCGGAAGTCTAGTAATTCAATCATCTCTAGTCTCTGCTGAGTAGCTCGGTAGCAATGGCTGTCGCGCTCTCGGTGGCTTCATTCCGGATCCGCTCCCACTCCCTGGCGTTTAATGCGCCGTTGGCCAGCAGGCGGAGGCCGTGGCCCAGGAGAAAGCGGATCTGCGCCAGAAGCCGGTAGGTCTCCCACTCACCAGCGCTACCAAAGATCCAAGTCTGACACTTAAGCTTTTCGAGAGCCGCAGATCGGCACCACTCGTGTACAGAGACGCCCTCCTCTGAGGCCAGGTTTGAGATATTCCCAAACTCCCGATCACTTAATCTGTATGAAATCCTTTCGTTCTTTATTGGCTTTCGAGGCATATTCACTCCATTTTCGCAGTCCGCAGTTGTCAGACAGCATTCCGATAAATCCTTGAAAAGCAGCGAAG
>JAFMRP010001173.1 GCA_017354095.1 Ktedonobacteraceae bacterium | reverse complement strand
TCCAGGTTTCACATGGAGCTTGTATGAGAAGATAAGCCCCTGCCCGTCATAGTTGATGGCGCTGGTAGGCCAGATCGCGATACGGTCGTCTGGAGCCCCCGTCGAGTCGTTATATGCCTGTTCCTCTGCGGTAAATGGTACGCACTGATAGGGGCGACCGTTGCCGTCCAGCGCTTCATGGGTCTCCAGCGGCTTTGCCAGACTCGCCAGGGCCGCTGTATTCGAGCGAATATGCATGTCGTTTAGCACCAGCGTATCACCAAACATCCAGAACAATTGTCCACCAAGCTGTATGGTTGCTCCTCCATCACGCACCAGGACAGTTTCTGGCTTGCCCACCACCCCAAGCTCTTTTATGGAAGCCACCCGTAATGCTCTTGGTGGCGTATGAGTCAGCACTGGTGATGATGCATTGAGTAGCAGACTACCAGGCACCAGCCCCGCCATGGTAATCGCCCCTTTGAGAAATTTCCGCCGTTTCACTATCTTGAAGGATTCCTTTCCTTGCATTTGCGTAGATCTATATATTGGGCTCACCAGGAATATTATAATCGGCGTTAGAAGCTCGCTCGACCCACAAAACCTTGACGAAATAACTTTTCATGGTATAATAACCCCATTGGGTAAACGTTTACATGCACGTTTCGCTCAGAAATACATGGTGAATGGTGTCGTGGCGGGCTCGGTGAAGGGATAGCCCTCGATCATAAACAAATCCTGGATGCTAAAGGAACATAGTATGAAACGCATAAAAGTTGGCGTTATTGGCCTGGGCGAGGTCGCTCAGATTATCCACTTGCCTATCCTGGAGGCACTGTCCGAGCGCTATGAGGTGACGGCCCTGTGCGATATCTCACGGCAATTGCTTGAGCATATGGGAAAGCGCTACAACGTCGATAAACTCTATACCAACTATCATCAAATGGTGGCTCAGGCAGATATCGATGTGGTGTTTGTGCTGAATAGCGATGAGTATCACGCTGACGCGACGATTGCGGCGCTTCGCCAGGGCAAACACGTGCTGGTGGAGAAGCCGATGTGTCTGAATCAGGCCGATGCGGACGCCATTATTCGGGCGCGTGATGAGGCCGGTACACAGGTGATGGTGGCCTATATGCGACGCTATGCCCCTGCTTTTGTAGAAGGGGTGCAGCAGGTACGCCAACTGGAGAAGATTAATTTTGTGCGTATTCGCGATATCATCGGGGCCAACCGTTTGATGATTGAGCAGTCAAGTAATGTGCTCTACCCACAGGACATTCCAGCTACGGCGATACAGGATCGCCAGGCGCGGGCGCGAACACAGGTGGTGGCGGCCCTTGGCGAGCAACCGCGAGAATTGATGGCCCTCTATCGCTTTCTGTGTGGCCTCGGTAGCCATGATCTTTCGGCGATGCGTGAGATGATCGGGGGACCACGGCGCGTGCTCGCTGCGGCCCAATGGAACGGTGGCCGCTTCCTGAGCGCGATACTGGAATACGATACCTACTGCGCCAATGTCGAGATTGGAACGGATAGCCAGCGCCGCTTTGATGCTCATATAGAGGTGTACGGTGATAAAAAAACGATTCGGGTGCAATACGATACCCCCTATATTCGCCACCTCCCGACGACACTGCATATCGGTGAGACACGTGGCGATGCTCATAGCATATGGGTAGTGCGCCCTACGTACATCGATCCGTATACCCACGAACTACTCTATCTCTATAATCTGCTTGTAGAAGGGGGCCAGCCAAAAACAACGCCCGAGGACTTTCAGTACGATCTCAGGCTTTTCTCAGAGATTGTTGATGTTATTCGCAAGAAAAGCTAAAATGGGCGGGGGTTATAATCAGGCGCCATTGCTCGCCTGGTGGTGTATGATAAGGGTGGGAATCATGGCTACTATACACGATGTCGCCCATAAGGCACAGGTCTCTATCGCAACCGTTTCACGCGTGATTAACGGAACACGCTTTGTCGATCCCGCGACGAAGGAGCGCGTGCTTTCGGCCATGCGCGACCTTGACTACCGACCAAACTTTGTCGCTCGCAACCTGCGTCGTCACAGTTCGCGTATGATTGGGCTGGTGGTGAGCGATAATTCCAACCCATTTTACGCGGAGGTGGCACGCGCCATTGAGGATGCCGGTTACGCTGAAGGATACAGTGTGATCCTCTGCAATTCCGATGTTTCGGCTGAGAAACAGAGGAATTACGTCGATATCCTCCTTTCGTACCAGGTAGATGGCTTGATTATCCTGTCAGGATTGAATGTGCTGAACGTTCTCGAACGTATCCTGTCGTCTCGCGTTCCAATCGTGGTCGCCAATAATGAGATCGAGGGCTTACGCGTTGATGAGGTGGTGGTGGATTCTCTGCGTGGCGGCTGTCTGGCGGCTGAATATCTGCTGCGGTTGGGCCATCGCCGCATCGGCT
>JAFMRP010000255.1 GCA_017354095.1 Ktedonobacteraceae bacterium | reverse complement strand
GTCGGCGTCGGGGCAGCGGTCGCGGGCGGCGCGGTCGGCGTCGGCGTACCATTCGTCAGGTTCGTAACAAAAAGCGTCACTTGCTGGCCATCTTCGACATTGCTCCCGCTTGGAGGATCGACCCTTGTCACTATATTGAGCCCGTAAGCAGGATCGCTCGGATCATTCGTATCCACCGCTACTATGACGTTTGTAATACCGGCATCATGAAGAATCTGCTTCACCTCACCCACCGTTTTGCCGGTGAGATTAGCCGGCATCTTCACGGTGGCCTTCAACTCAACACGAATCTCAGAACCGGCCGCCGCCATGCTGGTAGACGAAGGATCCTGGCTCGCCACAACACCATCGGTCAGACCATTGGTGACGCGCAGTTTGAAACCCAGAGCTTCAGCTTTCTTCTTCGCATCCTGGTAGGTTGATCCAACCAGATTAGGCACCTGCACCTGCTGCACGGTTGCCGTAGGCGTCAACCCACCATTTCTCCCAAACGGCAGGAAACCAAGATCGTTTGCCAGATAGATGCTAAAACCTAATAATAAGAGCGTTGCGATTAAAATGAGAACCGTCACGATACTGGCAAAACGAGACTCGCGCTGGTCCCTGGTGGCCGTTCCACCTCCATAAGACTGCGGGCTGAACTCCGATGGCGACATAGGATACGGCTGCGCGCGAGGGTCAGCCTCCGCCATGGCTGCGTTGTACTCTGTGGGTAGGGAACTGACGGTTTGCGCCGCAGCATTGTTGATCTCACTACCCTGGCCGAATGCACCACCATTCGCGGTCACCAGGTCAGGCACTCCCGCTGCACCACCAGCCGGACGAGCAACTGGACGCTGCGGTATCCTGTTGTGCGGGCCACTGATTGGCGGCGTATACCCTGGTGGGGGATTGCTACCGCCCGGTTCCTCCGCGCCTAACGTCTCAAGCGCGTGCGCCAGCGTGCTCCCATCACGGAAACGCATCTCCGGCACCTTTTCCAGGCAGCGCAAAATAATCTCTTCCAGGGCAGGCGGAATATCAGGATTGAGATGACTGGGCGGCGTAGGAGGATCCTGGATATGCTGCATGGCCACAGCTACCGGCGTATCGCCATCGAACGGCGTACGACCCGTGAGCATCTCATACATGACAATACCCAGTGCATAAACATCAGCCGCCGGGCTGACGATCTCACCCTGAGCCTGCTCCGGCGCATAATACTGAACCGTTCCCAGTGTCATCCCCGTCGTGGTCAGACGCTCATCATTAATATCTTTATACACACTGGCGATACCAAAATCGGTAAGTTTGATGGAACCGTCACGACCGACGAGCACGTTTTGCGGTTTGACGTCACGATGGACGATACCGCGACGATGGGCAGCACCCAGGCCAAGCGCGACATCACGCGCGATCAACATCGCGCGGTCAATAGCAAGAATGCCACGCGAACGCAGGTAGCGGCGCAGATCAGTCCCGTCAATCATCTCCATCACAATGAAGTAATTGCCATCTGTCTGACCATAGTCGAAAACCTGCACGATGTTGGGATGCTGCAAAGAGGAGGCTGCCTTCGCCTCACGCTGAAAGCGCGTAACGAATTTTGGGTCGGTGCTATAGACCTCGCGCAGCACTTTGATCGCAACTGTACGATCCATGCGCAGGTCACGACCACGATAAATCGTGGCCATGCCGCCACGACCTATAGGGTCCTGTAATTGGTATCGCTCACCCAAAACTTCAACTTGCATAGCACTCCGCACTGAATACACCTACGATGAACGCAGGGTCGATGGCCCCGGCTAACACGCCTCTCCCTGTACCTACCTGCAACTACGGGCCAATAGAATAACTCGCTTTACGAGTACAGCTCTTTATCGCGCAACTATTGTAACCCATTCTACGGCAGAATGGAACACTCTACACGAAATTAGGAGTTTTTTAGATACACACTGGAACATCCTGATATGCGCCCTCAACACTATCAGACCAGCACGCAAACATCTATCGTCACACATGCAAGCCCGCCCTACAACCTCTCCACATACTGGCTTCCCGCCGCCGGACCAGCTATACGCTCATCTCCGCGCCGTAGCGTGATACGCAGCCCATCCATGTGCTCAAGCAGAGGCAGAATATATTTGCGCGTCGTCCCAAGCACATCACGCGCTTCCGCAACCGTCATTTTGCCATGCTCTTTTAGATACGCCGCTAACTGTGTCACCGCTTCACGATAGACTTCCCGCGCAAAAAGTATTCCCTCTCCCAGCTTCACTAACCTTCCCTGCTCAATAAGCGCATTGAGCACTTCCGCACCAACCAGCTGCTCTACTTCAGACCGCGTAGGTGGGGTATAGGGATTCTCGCGAAAGCGTCGCAGAAGCTGCTCTACCTGCTGCTGCTGTTCAGGCGCGAAGCGGGGCACAAATTGAGGCAAACGAACCAGGCCGCCGGCTTCGCCTTCTACTACAGGCTCCAGTCGCCCTTCAGCGTGCAGAACGGCAAAAACTTCAGCAGCCAGCTTCGGAGAGAGATGTAAGCGCGCGCGCCATTCCTCTTTTGAAAGACCACTGCGCAGCGGATAAAGCCGGTGCTGCTCGCTGACCAGGCGTACAGCCTCCTCTGACAGCACCTCCCAGCTATGTTGAGCGAACCAGAACATACCTACCCTGCGAACGCTTCTTGCAAGTAATAACGACTCCAACGCCTGCAACGTCACATCCATAGCTAGATTACACTGACGGGCGATATCAGGCAGTTCATACCCTCCCTGAAACTTTGCGCCGGCCAGGGATCGACGATCCAGAGCCGCCATAATCAGTTCTTCCGGCAGACCCTGCTCCAGCCGCCGTAAATTCTGCAGAATTGGCTGCTGAAAACGGCGATGATAGCCTGGCAATACATCAATGACCTCTCCACCACCAATGGTGCTGCTGGGCGAAGGAATGCGTAAAATGAAGCGATCACGACGCACCACCACAGCCGGACTGCTCAGGCGCAGCTGCACCCAGGCACTCTGCCCGGGCTGCAATTCACTGCAGTCGAGCAGGCGCACCCGGGCAGGTATCTCCTGCGAGCCGCTGTAAAAGTCAACCTGCGTATTGTGCTGTAAAGGACGAGCCGCATCGGCAAGCAGATGGATACGCGCGTCAAGCAGATGCGTAGAGCGCACCTGGCCGGGCAACGCAACTACGTTGCCGCGCCGCGCCTCCGTACGCGCGATACCCGCCAGGTTGATCGCGACCCGGGAGCCGGGCCGCGCATTTTCGATCTGCTGCTTATGCATCTGCAGCCCACGAATACGCGCTTTTAAACCCTGCGGCAATATCTCCACCTCCTGGCCAATCTTAAAGTTGCCATCCAGCAGCGTACCGGTCACAATGGTACCAAAGCCAGGCAGAGAGAAAATACGGTCAATAGGCAGGCGCGGCCGGGCAATATTCTGCCGCTCACGCGCTTCGTCAAGCACTTCGTCGAGCGCCGCCAGCAGTTCAGGCAAACCCTGGCGCGTATAGGCCGAGACAGGGATAATCCGGCTGCCGGCCAGCGTCGTCGGCCTCAGTGCCTCCTCTACCTCCTCGCGCACCAGTTCCAGCCACTCATCATCCACAAGATCACACTTGGCCAGCGCCACAACGCCGCGCGGCACACGCAGCATATCGAGAATCGCCAGGTGCTCGCGCGTCTGCGGCATGATGCCTTCGTCAGCGGCAATCACCAGCAGCGCGGCATCGATCCCACCAACGCCAGCCAGCATATTCTTGATAAAATTCTCGTGACCCGGCACATCGACAATGCTGACCTCGCGACCGCCGGGCAGTTTCAGCCAGGCAAAGCCGAGATCAATGGTCATGCCGCGCTCTTTCTCTTCAACCAGGCGATCAGGATCAATGCCTGTCAGCGCCTGCACAAGCGTGGATTTGCCGTGATCAACGTGTCCCGCAGTGCCAATACAACTCATAGCAGCAAATATCTATCGATTCCATCAACAACCGTGCCCTCAGTATAGCACCTGGCGCGGAGTTATCAAATTCCACCAGCGAACCATAAGATCGACAGCATATCGCCAAAAGAGTATAATAAAGTCCGACCGGTCAAGAGCTAGCTTCACACGTAACTGACAGGAACGTTCGCCAGCAGAACGCAGGTTTGCAGATAAATGAACGAAAAAATCCAATCCGTACTGAACTCACTACCACATAAACCCGGCATCTACCTGATGAAAGACGCCGAAGGCACCATCATCTACGTGGGCAAGGCCATTTCGCTCTGGAATCGGGTGCGATCCTACTTTAAGGAGTCAACCGATCTCAGCCCCAAGAACCGCAGCATGGTGGCCCGCATCGATGACATCGAGTTTCTCGTGGTCAAAAACGAGGTCGAAGCACTGGTCCTGGAGAGCAACTATATCAAGCAGTATCGCCCCAAATACAACGTGCTGCTGCGCGATGACAAAAGCTATCCCTACATCAAAGTAGCGCTTACCGAAGATTTCCCGCGCGTCTATCGCGTGCGCAGCTACCAGCGCGACGGCAATCGCTACTTCGGACCCTATACCAATTCTGGCGCGGTCGACGCCACCCTCGATCTCCTTAACAAACTCTTCTCATTCCGCACCTGCCGCTACGACGCCAGCGCCTGGGCTCCACCACGCACAGGCGAGCCGCCAGCCAGCTGGAAGCAGAAACTGCTCACGCGGCCCTGCACGCAATACTACATTCACCGCTGCGTCGCTCCCTGCGTGGCTTACACCACGCGCGAGGAGTATGACAAAATCATTAATCAGGTCATCCTGTTCCTGGAGGGCAAACACGACGAAGTGCTCAAAGACCTGTATGAGCGCATGGAGCAGGCCGCCACAGACCTGAACTTCGAGGAAGCTGCACGCGTGCGCGACCGCATCAAAGCCGTCGAGCGCGTGCTGGAGAAGCAGCGCATTATTAATACCGAGGGACAGGACGACCAGGATGTGATCGCCCTGGCAAGCGGCGACGACGAGACGTGCGCGCAGATCTTTTTCTTCCGCAGCGGCAAACTGGTCGGACGCGAATACTTTATTCTGCAAGGAACCCGCGACAGCAGCCCCGGCGAGATTATGACCTCTTTCTTGCAGCAGTTTTATGCTACATCTCCACACGTTCCCGCGGAGATTATCACTGAAGCGGAACCCGATGACCGCCCGGTCGTCCAGAGCTGGCTCAAGGAAAAACGCAAAGGCAGCGCTTCCGGCGGATCAGCGGTGACGATCACGGTGCCTAAGCGCGGGGAGAAGCTGCGCCTGGTCGAGATGGTAAAACAAAACGCCCGGGAGGTACTGGAGCAACAGCGCATCAAGTGGCTAACCGACAGCCAGAAGACACAGCTGGCCCTGGAGGAGCTGCAGGAAACGCTCAACCTGGTGGCACCACCACAGCGCATCGAATGCTATGATATCTCCAATACCCAGGGCACTAACTCGGTCGGAGCCATGGTCGTTTTCGAAGGCGGACGACCAAAGAATAGCGAGTACCGGCGCTTCAAAATCAAAAGCGTGGAGGGAGCCAACGATGTGGCCAGCCACCAGGAGGTACTACGCAGACGCTTTCGCAAAGTGAGCAGCGCCATACAGGAAGAAGAGATCACCGCCGCAGTAGAAAAAGTCGCTGACGAAGATGACGAGAGCAGCGACGAACAGGCAACGACAATGGCACACGATTGGACACTGCCCGACCTGGTCATTATCGATGGCGGCAAAGCCCACCTGAATGCAGCGCTGGAAGTGCTCAACGAGTTCAAGCTGGAGATTCCAACCATTGGACTGGCTAAAGAAGAAGGCTCACACACCAAACTGGCAACAGCGGAGGAAATCTACGTTCCAGGCTCACCAGAACCTACGATCCTGCCGCGCAATTCACAGGGCCTCTACCTGCTGCAGCGCATCCGCGACGAGGCGCACCGCTTTGGTATCACCTATCATCGCAAACTGCGCACCAATCGCACCTTTAAATCGCTGCTGGATGAAATACCAGGCATCGGCCCCCGGCGCAAGAAAGCTCTGATGCAGCACTATGGCTCTCTGCGAGCAATCAGTACCGCCAGCATCGAGGAACTGGCGGCCCTTGAAGGCATGACACGCGACGCCGCAGAGAAAGTCAAGGAGTACATTGGACGAGTGGAATAAAGTCAGCACACTCCATCGTTCTAATCTATAGGGTAGGGATGATTGCTAGCAGTCATCTCGCTTGATTGACAACACAACCAATTCGCGCTATTATCATATTGACTCTTCCTGGAAATTTTTTCCGATAGTTTTTCTTCTGTAGACGAGGTAACTGGGCCCTATGCCAACGTATGAATATCTCTGCCAGAGTTGCAGCCATCGCTTCGAGACATGGCAAAAAATGAGCGATGAGCCATTGAAGGTGTGCCCGGAGTGCGGTAAGGAGATTCGCAGAGTGCTCTTCCCTGCGGGTATCGTGTTCAAGGGGTCTGGCTTTTATGTGACCGACCACGGTAGCAGCTCGCACGCGCTCTCCAGTAACGGCGAGAACAAAAAGTCAGAGAGCAATGCCAGTTCTGAGAAGTCAGGCGAGAGCAAGGCTTCCAGTGAGGGCAGCACCAGCAAATCTTCCAATGAGAGCACAACGGCGCCAAATAAAGTAGGATAGAACAATGAAAGAGTCGGCCCTGGCAGCTATCCAGCGCCAGCAGATAGAAGCAACAGTAGGTGAGCTTTTATTGACCTCTGATCACTATATGCGCCTCTCGACAATCGAACGGCTACGACACCTGGTAGCGCACGCCGACCCATCATTGGACGTGCATAAGTTCAGCGAAATGGCTCTAGAAGAGTTGCAGGAACTGAACTTACTGCCACCCCGGCAGCCACAATCATCATAGGCAGGCAAGAAAAAATTCATG
>JAFMRP010001172.1 GCA_017354095.1 Ktedonobacteraceae bacterium | reverse complement strand
ACAAAAAACCATCCTGCGGGCACCATTCCGCAGCCAGCCCACGCCGCCCTGGTTCGCGCTACGCAGCAAAACCGCCACGAGCACCTTCCCCAAGCTAACCGCATTTGAGGCCAGGCCCTCGCTCTGGAAAGTACCGGGCATCGTAGCAGGGGCGATGAAGGTTTTTCGTCCTTAGGCTGAATATATGAAATCAATTGGCTCCCCAGTGCCGTTCTGATTGACTCTCGACAGGGCTTTTCCTATGCTCTAGAGTAATAGTATTGATTCTTTTTGGTTGATTACTCGCAACAAGCATTACTTTTCCAGGTGGAGGTAGCAAGCACTATGCAGATGGCATGGGATCAGCGCTATGCGCAGCGTGTAAAACGCATCCAGGGTTCAGCGATTCGTGAGCTGCTGAAAGTAACTGAAATGCCTGGCACCATCTCTCTCGCCGGAGGTCTACCGGCAGCAGAGATTTTCCCGATTGAAAAGATCGCCGCTGTGACGCAGCGCATTCTTGAAAAGAACGGCGGGCAAGCCCTACAGTACGGCCTGACCGAAGGTTATACGCCGCTGCGTGAGTTGCTTGCCGACCGGCTTCAACAGGAAGGCATCAATGCTGGTCCTGATAATATTCTGATCACGACCGGTTCGCAGCAGGGTCTCGATCTGCTGGGGAAAATTATGATTGACGCGGGCGATCCTTTGCTGACGGAATCGCCGACCTATATGGGCGCGTTACAGGCCTGCAATCCTTACGAGCCAGCGTACGTCCCCGTGCGTTCGGACGAGGAAGGCATCGTCACTGATGAGTTGGAGGCGGCGCTGCAGGCCAATCCCAAATTCATCTACGCCCTGCCCAACTTCCAGAATCCGACGGGAATTACCTTCACGTTAGAGAGGCGACAAAAGCTCATAGAGATAGCTAGCCGCCATGGTGTGCCCATTGTAGAGGATGATCCCTACTCGCAACTGCGCTTCGAGGGAGAGCCACTGCCCTCGCTCTTGAAGCTGGAAAACGAGCGACAAAAGGGGGAAGGCCATACCGACCAGCCGTACCAGGGTAATGTTATCCAGCTCAACACCTTCTCCAAGGTATTGACGCCGGGCCTGCGACTGGGCTGGGTTGTAGCACAGGCCGATGTGATTCGCAAACTCGTGCTGGCCAAACAGGGGGCGGACCTGCACACCGCCACGTTCAATCAGATGATTGCCTATGAGATCGCGCGCGACGGCTTCCTGGAGGAGCACGTTCCTTTGATACGCCAGACATATCGCGAACGGCGCGACATCATGCTCGCCGCGCTGGAAGAGAACTTCCCAGACAATGTGCGCTGGACACGCCCACAGGGCGGTATGTTCCTATGGGTAACGCTGCCAGAAGGGGTTGACGCGGCGCTGCTACTCAAAGATGCCCTGGAATATCGCATTGCGTTCGTACCCGGTGAGGCCTTTCATCCCTGCGGAGGCGGCGCCAACACCATGCGCCTGAGCTTCTCCAACGCCAAACCGGAGCAGATCGACGAGGGTATCAGGCGACTTGGCAGATTACTGCACGCTAAACTTGCGCGCGCCTGAGATATAGCTTATAAGGAAGCAGGAGGGCCCCTCTTGTTCCGCTCGGCAACGCCGCTGGCGCGGCCTCTTGATAGCTCCGCCAGAAACGACGCTACGCGTCTCGCCTTCGGCTCATCTGGCGGCAAGGCTGTTACCGCTGCGCGATCAGCCGAGCGGAGAGGCAGCCGCCCTCCTGCGCCTCCCGCTGGTTATCCTTGAGGGATCAGGCGGTCTCAATCGAAGCGGCGCTTTGCAGGCCCAATTCTTCGATGGATTGCTGGCGCATCAGGAACTTCTGTATTTTGCCAGTGACGGTCATGGGGAACGTGTCGACAAATTTGATATAGCGCGGAATCTTATAGTGAGCAATCTGTCCTTTGCAGAACTCCTGGATCTCCTCGGGAGTAGACTGCTGACCGGGCTGGAGCTGGACCCAGGCCATGACCACCTCGCCATATCTGGCATCGGGAACGCCGATGACCTGAACATCGCGGATTTTGGGGTGGGTGTAAAGGAACTCTTCAATTTCGCGCGGATAGATATTTTCGCCACCACGGATAATCATGTCTTTGATGCGTCCAACGATGTTGAGATAGCCATCCTGGTCCATCGTGGCGAGGTCGCCAGTGTGCATCCAGCGGGCGGTATCGATGGCGTTAGCGGTTGCTTCGGGATTATTCCAGTAACCGAGCATCACGCTGTAGCCACGAGTACATAGCTCTCCTGACTGACCGACGGGCACTACCTGGCCAGTAGCAGGGTCGACGATCTTGATTTCCAGGTGCGGGTGAATTAATCCAACCGTGCCAACGCGCTTGTCCAGCGGCGAATCGATGCGGGTCTGCGTAGAGACGGGGCTCGTCTCAGTCATGCCATAGCATATC